>NZ_BAVR01000006.1 GCF_000521465.1 Acetivibrio straminisolvens JCM 21531 | reverse complement strand
GAACCCCTGTCCGAAACCATATCCACAAGAGCTTCTCCGGGTGCAGCCCTTATTTTAAAATTCCCTCAACCAACGCCCAAGGGCAGGCTTTGGATATCGGTATCCTTTAAAAACCGTCACAGCTCAAGGCTACCACTGTGATAGTTCTAGAGTTTATCCTTCCCACTCAAAAGGCCTGACTTAATGACGCCAGCTACCCAAGGCGCAGGAACCTTGGACTGACGGGCCGCCTATATTAGGCAGCAGCTAAAGCGTAATTATCTTCGTTAGCGTTTATTTTATTTTCTCGTTTTTTAAAGAGGCCAACGAGAATCCTCTACCCGCTACTCAAGTTTCAACAATCCCGTCGAAACCAATACGCCCCCATGTTAAATTTTCAATTATAACCTTAAACTTCACTATCTAAAGCTTTCTTTAATCCTTTTGTCAATTTCTCTCTGGGCATCTCTCTTGGCAATGTCTTCTCTCTTGTCGTAGAGCTTCTTACCTTTTCCTATACCCAGCTCAATCTTCACTTTACCATTCTTAAAGTAAACTTCCAGCGGCACTAAAGTCATTCCCTTCTGCTGAATATAACCTATAAGCTTATTTATTTCAGCTCTGTGCAAAAGAAGCTTCCTGTCCCTTAGAGGGTCCTTATTGAATATGTTGCCCTGCTCATAGGGACTAATATGCATACCGTATATAAACACTTCACCGTTTTTGACATTGGCATAACTGTCCTTGAGGCTAACTTTGCCTGCCCTGATTGACTTAACTTCAGTACCTGACAAAACTATCCCCGCCTCAATAGTCTGTTCAATAAAATAGTCATGCCTCGCTTTTCTATTTTGTGCTACAACTCTCTTTTCTTCCTTTGCCATTATACTACCGCCTGTCACTTTAATGTTACCAATTGACCGGATAAAAATAACCCTTCGCAGTGAAAGGGCATTTATAAAAATATATTCATCATTCGTAAATATTATACCACTTTTAATTTATCTGTCAACACCCTTGAATTGGAATTCAATCCGAACATTATCTTCCAAAATACTATACACCGTCACTGATACTTTTTAACCTCTCAAGAACCTCATAGGGCACTTTCAGATTCCCCCTGCCCTTTCCCATGCTGATATCGGGCTTAAAGCTGCCATGAAAATCGCTTCCTCCTGTAGGCACAATATTATGCTTTATTGCAAGCCTCAAAAGGTTTCCGGTATCGTCGGCAGTATTATCCACATAGTACGCTCAATTCCTTTCAGGCCGACGGCAACCAACCTTGCAATAAGTTCATCGAGCTTTTCAAGGCTAAGCCCCAGGTAAATAGGGTGGGCCAAGACAGGAATTCCTCCCGCATCCCTTATTGCCTTTATACCCTCTTCCGGGGTCAGTGTGTCTCTTTTTACATAAGCAGGCTTACCATTGGCAAGGTACTTCTCAAAAGCTTCAGCAACGCTTTTTACATAACCCTTCTTCACCATTACATTCGCTATATGGGGCCTTGCCACTACCCTTCCCTTCGCCTCGGTTACAACCTCATCAATGGTAATATCAAATCCCATGCGGTTAAGCTTTTCAACTATTTTAGGATTTCTTTTTTCCCTGTTTTCCCTCAATCCCTTAAGCAAAGGTTCTATATTCAGATAGCTTTGACCGAAAAAGTAGCCCAGCATGTGCATTTCAGTGTCAAAATCCAGACTTATCTCCACACCGGGAACAACTTCAAATCCTATTCTTTCCCCTTCTTCAAGGGCCTCCTTTATACCGTCCACAGTATCATGATCCGTAAGAGCCACTGCTGACAAACCACTTTCCTTTGCATGCCTTACAAGCTCTGACGGAAGCATGCTGCCGTCGGATGCAACAGAGTGGGTGTGCATGTCAACAAATCTATCCATCATTAAATGCTCCTTACATAGTTTAATGTATTGCAATCAATAATCCTTCAAGCAAATCTCCGGCGGAAATTTGCCGCTATAGGCCATCTTAAGTATTTTATCCAATATGCCCAGCGACATGCAGGCTTCCTCCAGACTTATTATATTATTCTTCAATGCTTCGGCAAGTTCATCGGCATCAAGAACTTCTACCCTGCCGTCGGGCATTATTTTCACATCAAGAAGCAAATCCACCAATGTATACTTATCCTGCTTCTCATCATATAAAACTTTTATTATGTCGCAATACCAATATTTAAACTCGCCGGATGGTCCAAGAAATTTACTGACCTTGTAGCCTTCCTTCAGGAATGTAAACGAAATACCTCCGGAAATATCCGCCCTTTGTCTTATCGGTTTCCACTTCGTTACCAAAAGTTCTTCACTTCTGAAAACCAGCTCATCTCCAGTTATATCAATAACTTCAGCGGGTATGTACCTTTGTCTTAACACAATCGGTTTCTTCATAACTGTCTCCTTTATAATATGATTGCGATTTATTTTGATAATTACTGTATTAAAGGGTTTTACATTATTATACCTTAATGAATCCTTTTTTGAAATAAAAATGATGAATATTATTTCCCACATCCTTCCACAAGCTGTATTGTAGTGTTATAATATTGTGTACCGAGATAACTTATAATATTAACCGAAAGTAACATTAGTGATAGTATTTCACTAATTCTTATATAAAAGTTAAAAAGGTAATATGTCGTTTAATATCTCCAAAGTCTAAATTGCCAAAGCTATTGGATTTAGGGCAGGCTTTACGAAAATGACAGTGAATTCCAGTAATATTGTTTGGGAGGAGTAAACTTTGAACAAAGTAAAAAGAACTTGCAGCAATTGTCTTAAAGGAACCGCAATAAACATAAATAACGATATATTATGCATTGAAAAAGGTATAGTGTCATCGGATTATGTTTGTTCCAAACATAGATTTATGCCCGCATTCAGCTCAATAAAGAGAAAAATACATACTTGCATGGACTGTGAGCACTTTATTATCTTTGATACCTCCAACTTAGAAGATAAAGCTGTCGGTATATGCCAACTGTTTACCGTACGCAAATATGACGGCAGAACAAAAAAGGTCTGCTCCAAATTTGCAAAAAGAGTAAAATCGGCAGTTTGCTAGAATTGTTATTTTTCATGTTCTTTTTTGCTGCTTTTTCTCTAGGCAGAGATATAACTTATAGTTGTTTCTGTTTTAAATTCCCTCCCCTTTTATTTGCATTTGGTGTTATGCTCAAAGTCATTGATGCCGATATTATTTTTAAAGTTTTATGCTTTATCGTAAATTGCAAAGAATATTATAGTTTGCTTCAAAATATACAAAGCAGAACGGGTGATAAAACTTGAGAGTCAGTGATATATTTGAGCAAAAATTAAATGAAATTCAGAGCAGAGTTCCGCTTAAACTCACCAAGTCTTCCAAAGACTTTAATGAGGTGCTAAACACGCTCATAGACAGCAGCAATGCTGTTAATGCAAATACGGGTACCTTCAGCTTGGAAACTTACGGTGCGTCAAATTCAACTTCAACAGTAAAAGCAGTGGATAAAGAGGGCAATGACAGAAGTCTCGACGTTCAAAGAGCCAAGCTTTCCCGGGCACGAAGCACCGCATATATTCCAGAGGATAAAAATGCACGCATGGAATTGATAAACCAGTGCATTGAAAATGCCTCTGCAAAATACGGTGTCAACAAAAACCTAATAAGGGCGATAATCAAACAGGAATCCAATTTTGACCCTTATGCCCTCTCCCATTCGGTGCCCAAGGTCTGATGCAGCTGATGCCCGGAACCGCAGATGCCCTAAAAGTCAGTGACCCTTGGGATATTGCCCAGAACATTGACGGAGGAACAAGGTACATTAAGGACCAGCTTGCAAGATTTGACGGCGATATGGTTCTTGCCCTTGCGGCATACAATGCAGGTCCGTACAATGTTATCAAGTACGGCGGTATTCCACCTTTTGAAGAAACACAAAATTACGTCAAAAAAGTTATGCAGTACTACACTTTGTATTCGGGCGGATAAGAGGTATCTGCCCGAATACTTTTTTAGAGCTTTTTAAAAATTGATTCACATCTTTATTTTACTCATATCAATAAAAATTCAGCAAAGTTTACATAAATTAATATCCCTTAATTTAGACAACTGTATTTATAATTCAGTAATATACCTTATATAATTCCAGAAAACAAAAAATCAAAATATATTTTTCTATTGTCAAAGTTTCTATTTTATATTCCAATCATTTTTCATTTTTTATCCCCATGTATTAATACTAATCCACAATATCCACAGGGTTATCCACACCTATGACCTTTTGGGACAACTGGGTTTAAGTAATATTTCCACAATATTCACACGACATATTTCAACAACCTTCGTCAAGTTTCTGTCTTTTTTAAATAGGACTTTTAACCCAAAATGTGATATTATTCTCCAAAAAAATTTATGTAAACATTTACTTTTGCAATTGGCTTTAAATCAAAACATTTGTCTGAAAGCCTTGAATTTACTACATTCTAATATTCTCCATTTTTTCTTTGGAGATTTGATTGGAATTGTCAGCAAAAATTAGAGAAAAAAATAGTACTATATTACTATTTTTATTCTAATACCTTCTCCCACATTCATCCCATTTTATGCCAAAATTTGCTCTTTGAAAAAAATAAATCTACTGTGGATTAAGTAAAAAGTTATCCACAGCTTTTTTACCTTTCACCTAACTTTAATCCGGGTACAGCATTTAAGTATACATCGGATGTATGACCTTTTAAAAATTCATAATATGCTGCACAAGCTATCATTGCAGCATTATCGGTACAAAGTACCGGCTTTGGATAAAAGACATCCAATCCGAGCTTCTTAGCCTTTTCCGCAAGTTCGCTGCGCAAAAGGGAATTTGCAGCCACTCCGCCGGCTAATGCCACTTTTTTCACACCTTTTATCTTTGAAGCTGAAACAAGGTTATCTGTAAGAACATCCACAACCGCTGCCTGAAAGCTGGCACATACGTCTTCCACGCTGTACTTTTCGCCTTTTTGCTCCATGGTATTAATATAATTGAGTACCGCAGTTTTAAGCCCGCTAAAGCTAAAATCCAGACTGCCGCCTCCAAAATGCACCCTCGGAAAATCAATTGCCTTGCTGTTTCCAAGCTTAGCAGTTTTATCAATTACAGGTCCTCCGGGATATCCCAAACCGACAGCCCTTGCGACTTTGTCAAACGCCTCTCCTGCGGCATCATCTCTGGTTTTCCCCATTATCTCAAATCTGTCATAATCCTGTACATATACAATATGACTGTGTCCTCCCGAGGCAACCAGACAAACAAAAGGGGGCTCCAGATTGCTGTGTTCTATATAATTGGCAGCTATATGTCCTTCAATATGATGTACTCCAATTAGAGGCTTGTCCAAAGCAAATGCCAAAGCTTTAGCTGCCGAAAGTCCGACCAAAAGCGCTCCCACCAAGCCGGGTCCATATGTCACCCCTATGGCATCCACCTGCCCTATTTTAATTCCGGCTTCTTCAAGACTTTGGTGTATAACCGGCATTATGAGCTCTACATGCTTTCTTGAAGCAATTTCGGGTACAACTCCTCCATATTTTTGGTGAAGACTAACCTGGGATGATATCACATTTGAAAGCACCTGCCGTCCATTTTTCACAACCGATGCGGAAGTCTCATCGCAGCTCGTCTCTATTCCCAGTATAAAAATGTCCTTCATTCAAACACCCGCTTTATAAATTTTAACAATAATGTTTAGAAGTAATATTGAGTTCAGATTTTGAACAAATATATTACCACTAACTATATTATTATTAAAATTTAATTTTGTAAATGCCCTCCTTTTTATGCACCCGACGCACTCAATACATTGACAGCTTTGCTCTCAATCTGAATATTATCCGCTTCTTCCTGACCTTTGCCAAATACCAGTTCTATAACGTCAAATATATCTTCAACCGGTATCACTTCAATATTCATATCATTAAATATATCCTGCCAATTCTCCTTTGCAATAAGTACTTTTTTATTCCGGCATTTTTTGCTGCTTCTATCTTTGCCACAACACCTCCAACAGGCTTTACTTTTCCCCTTATCGAAATCTCACCGGTCATTGCTATTTCACTATTTATAGGCAGGTTTTTGACGGCAGAATAAACCGCTGTAGCTATGGCAATACCTGCCGATGGTCCGTCTATGGGTATGCCTCCCGGAAAATTCAAGTGAATGTCATAATCCTCGTAGTTAATGCCAAGAACTCTTTTTAAAACTGTCATGACATTGTCAACCGAAGACCTTGCTGAGCTTGTTCTTTTTAGCTTGTGGCCTCGTCCGTCCATCTCTTCTTCTTCAACTATTCCGGATATTTTAATTGTGCCCTTTCCGCTGACTGCTTTCATGGCACTAACCTCTATCTCAATTATTGTGCCGGTGGAGTTGCCGAATACCGCAAGGCCGTTTATGCAGCCAACATGTTCGCCTTTTGTCACCTTTTTGTCAATCCGCGGACTGTAATGTCCGAATTCTATCACCCATTCAACATCTTTTCTTTCTATGCGCCTCCTGCCGTCTACAATTGCCACACCTCCTGCAATCTGCACTATGTTTACGGCGTCCCTTCCATTTTGAGCGTATTTGGCTACCAGCTCGGCGCATCCTTCCGCAATGGTAAAGCCGCCCTTTTGTGCTGCATTTTTGGCAATCTCCGCTATCTCTGCAGGAGTTAACGGTCTAAAATATATCTCAACGCAACGGGATCTTATTGCTGCGGGAATTTCATCTGCAGTTCTGGTTGTGGCGCCTACGAGCCTGAAATCCGCAGGTAGCCCTTTTTGAAATATCTCATGTATGTGGGGTGGAATATTTTTGTCCTCGGAACTGTAATATGCGCTTTCCAGAAATACAGTGCGGTCCTCCAGAACCTTTAATAGCTTGTTCATCTGTATCGGATGGAGCTCACCAATTTCGTCCAAAAAGAGTATTCCTCCATGGGCTTTAGTTACAGCACCAGGCTTGGGCTGGGGAATCCCCGCCACTCCATATGCTCCTGCTCCCTGATATATCGGGTCGTGAACCGAACCAATCAATGGGTCGGCTATACCCCTTTCATCAAACCGTATTGTGGTCGCATCAACTTCTACGAATTTTGCCTCTTTTTTAAAGGGAGATATTTCACTTTTCTTTGCCTCTTCAAGTATTACCCTTGCTGCCGCTGTCTTACCTACACCCGGCGGACCATAAATAATCACATGCTGAGGGTTTGGGCCGCATAGAGCTGCCCTTAGTGCCTTAATTCCCTGACTTTGCCCTACAATTTCTTTTAATGAAGAAGGTCTTGTTTTTTCCGATAAAGGTTCCGAAAGCTTGATTTCTTTTAGCTTTCTTAGCTTTTCCAGCTCCTTCTTTGACTCTTTATCAATGGCACTTCTATTAGTCTGCTGTGATTTTAAGAGATTTAAAAAATATAGCCCTATTATAACCGAGAAAAAAAACTGTATAATGAATAGAGTAGTTGTAAGCATTTTTTGTCCTCCCCGAATTATTCTAAATTTGTGAATATAGGCAAAGCAAATATTCCATCTGTGCTGCATTTATATTATTTACCTTGTTAGATATTTTATCCTGATATTTGCATAAAGTAATTTTTATCCATAATATAAACTTCGGGAATAAAAGAGGCCAAATTAAAAAAAGAGCCATTTAGGATAATTTCTATCCCTTTTGGCTCTTTCGGATTTGTCAGTATTTATAATTTATTAGATTCCTAGGAGGCTGACTCTTTCTTTACACAAGACTTTTTATTCAAGGGCTTTTTTACTGATTTCTTGTTCTCATTTATTATTATAGTCGGTGGTACCAATTTCTCAACAGTATCCCGTGTAACTATACATTTTTCCACATTCTCCTGTGATGGTACATCATACATCACATCCAACATAATCTCTTCGATTATTGCCCTCAATCCTCTGGCACCGGTATTTCTCTCAATTGCCTTGTCAGCTATCGCCTCAATAGCTTCTTTTTCAAACTCCAAAATCACGTCATCCATCTCAAAAAGCTTTTGATATTGCTTTACAAGAGCATTTTTCGGTTCCGTCAATATATTTACCAGAGCATCTCTGTCAAGAGAATGCAGAGTAACTATAACAGGCAACCTTCCCACAAACTCAGGAATAAGTCCGAATTTCAGCAAGTCCTGTGGAAGGATATTTTTTAGTGTTTCTCCCAGATTTACCTTTTTGGGACTTTCTATTTTGGCACCAAAGCCCATCGACTTCTTGCCTATCCTGTTTTCAATAATTTTTTCTATTCCGTCAAAGGCACCGCCGCATATAAAGAGAATATTAGTCGTATCAATCTGTATAAATTCCTGATGAGGATGCTTTCTACCTCCTTGGGGAGGCACCGAAGCAATTGTTCCTTCAAGAATCTTCAAAAGTGCTTGCTGTACACCCTCTCCGCTAACATCTCTCGTTATGGAAGGATTCTCTGATTTTCTGGCAATTTTGTCGATTTCGTCAATATATATTATACCTTTTTCCGCCCTCTCAATATCATAGTCAGCTGCCTGAATAAGCTTTAAGAGGATGTTTTCAACGTCTTCCCCCACATATCCTGCTTCAGTAAGAGATGTGGCATCTGCTATCGCAAAAGGCACATTCAATATTCTCGCCAGGGTCTGTGCCAAAAGCGTCTTACCCGAACCTGTCGGTCCCAGCATAACTATATTACTTTTTTGCAGCTCAACATCCGAGCCTTTAACATCCGAATTAATCCTTTTATAATGATTATAAACTGCTACAGACAGTGACTTTTTAGCAGAATCCTGACCAATTACATACTGGTCCAGTATTGCCTTAATTTCACTGGGCTTCGGTATATCGTTGAGTTCCGTATCGGCTTTTGTATCTTCGTATTCTTCCTCAATTATCTCCGAGCAAAGCTCAATACACTCATCGCATATATATACTCCAGGTCCAGCTACCAGTCTTTTTACCTGCTCTTGTGTCTTGCCACAGAAGGAGCATTTCAATTGCTTCTTTTCATCATACCTGGACATCCTACCACCTCATTTATTTTCTTCTTTCCATTACTTCATCTACTATTCCATAGGCTTTGGCTTCTTCTGCAGACATAAAGTAATCCCTTTCCGTATCCCTTTCAACCTTTTCAAATGGCTGACCTGTTCTTTCACTTAAAATTCTATTCAATTTATTCTTTATCTTGATTATTTGTTCTGCGTGAATTTTTATATCAGTCGCCTGACCTCTTGCACCGCCTAAAGGTTGGTGTATCATGATTTCACTGTTTGGTAATGCAAATCTTTTTCCTTTTGCTCCGGCTGCAAGAAGAAATGCTCCCATACTTGCCGCCATGCCTATACAGATGGTAGAAACATCCGGTTTTACATACTGCATAGTATCATATATGGCAAATCCTGATGTTACAGAACCTCCAGGGCTATTTATATACAACTGTATATCCTTATCGGGATCTTCCGCTTCCAAAAACAACATCTGAGCAACAACAAGACTTGCAGTTACATCGTTTATTTCATCGCTTAAAACAATAATCCTGTCTTTTAACAGCCTTGAGTAAATATCATATGAACGTTCACCACGGTTTGTCTGCTCTACTACTATCGGTACCAAACTCATAATATCGCCTCCCTGTCTAATTTGAAGTCTTATATATGTTTTCCCACATTAGCAGCAAAATAAACTATCTTTATAATATTTTTGCATTTTGAACCAAAAAGTCAACTGCCTTTTTGAATAATATTGTTGCCTTTATATATTCTATATCGTCATCTCTCAAATGTTTCTTAAAATCTTCTTGTTCCATGTTATAACTCTTGGCAATTTTTTCAGCCTCTTCATTAAACTCTTCATCGGACACCTGAATATCCTCAACCTTGCTTACCTTCTCCAATACAAGCTGTCTCTTTATATCGTCGTGTGCCCTGTCTTTAAGCTGGCTTCTGAAAGTTTCGTAATCAGTACCCATAATCATGAGATACTTCTCAAGGTCCAGTCCTTGATAGCTAAGTCTCATGTTATAGTCACGAACAATACTGTCTATTTGTCTTTCAATCATTACCTGAGGAATATCCACTTGGGCATTTTCCACTACTTTTGCAACAACTTTATCCTCAAGCTCATGCTTAGCCTTATGCTCGGCAGCTTCAGTAAGCTTTTTCCTTATACTTTCCTTATACTCTTCCAAAGTATCAAATTCACTGACATCTTTTGCAAACTCATCATCAATTACAGGCAGTTCCTTAACCTTCACATCGTTAACGATTACTTTGAACAATGCCGGTTTGCCTGCCAATTCTTTCTTACCGTAGTCTTCAGGGAAAGTAACATTAACTTCTATATCGTCTCCGGGTCTTCCTCCTATTAGCTGATCCTCAAATCCGTCAATAAATGTTCCCGAACCGATTTCCAAAGTATATCCGCTGGCTTTTCCTCCTTCAAAAGCTCGCCATCTATAAAACCTTCAAAGTCAATGTCAGCTATATCGCCTTTTTGTATACCTCTGTCCTCAACAGACATAATTCTGGCATTCTTTTCTGCAACTGCCTTGAGTTCTTTTTCCACATCTTCATCGGTGATATTAACCTCGACTTTATCAACTTCAATACCCTTGTATTCTCCCAATTCCACTTCGGGCTTGACAGTCACGCTGGCAGTAAACACCAGATTTTCTCCCTCGCCCATTTTCTTAATACTTATACTTGGTCTGTCAACAGGATAAATATCATTTTCTTCGATTGCTTTATCATATGCATCAGCACATACAATATTTATAGCATCTTCATAAAAAACTTCTTTGCCGTAATATCTCTCGATGATATTTCTAGGAGCTTTTCCCTTCCTGAATCCCGGAACAGCAAACTTTTTGCAATTCTTCTCATAAGATTTCTGTACCGCCTCTTCGAATTTCGCCGCTTCTACTTCAATCTCAAGTTCAACAATGTTTTTATCTTTCTTTTCTACCTTAACAACCATTTAAAACATATCCTCCTATTAAGTTTTTATTCTATATTTTTGTATATTAGATTTTTGTTTTGTCTAAAATCGCATTATCAATTTCTAACCCTCAAAATGTACTTGTTTTATCTGTCTAATGCTTAGTAAGACAGCCATTACATTATAACATAATATGTTTTGAAAATCCAATATATAGACTTAAAAATTTTGCAAACTAAGCAAAAGAGGCTCAAAATTTAAATAATCTGCCGAAACCAGCTTAAATTCAATGCCTTGTACAATCCCGGTGACAGCACCTTTAAAACTGTTGCCATGCAAATGACCGTATATACACATTTTTGTATTATATTTCCTCATTATTTCCACGAAATCCGAGGGTTCCCCCGCCGGATTAAAGGGTGGATAATGCATAGCTACAATGATGCTTTTATCTTCGGAAAAAACCGATGCACTCTTTAAGGAAAGCTCCAGGCGATTTAGCTCCCTGTCATATATTTTCCTGTCCTCTGCTCCAAATTCGTCATCTCCGGGGCACTTCCAGCCTCTTGTACCACATATTATGTATTCATCAACTTTAAGGCTGTTATTATGCATAAAACTTATGGTTTTAAAATCGTTCTCCACAAGAAATTTCTGAAGCTTGCTCATGGTTGTCCACCAGTAATCGTGATTGCCCTTTGAAATTATTTTCCTTCCGGGAAGGGATTCAATAAACTTAAAATCCTCCAAGGCCTGTTCAAGATAAGTGGCCCAAGAAATATCTCCGGGCACAATTACAAAGTCATCATTTCCCACTGTCTTCTGCCAGTTATCCTTTATTTTTTGCATATAATTAGTCCATCTGTCTCCAAAAATGTCCATAGGCTTGTCAATGCCGTAGGCAGATGCAGGTCGGAAATTGCAAATACCGCCATTTACCTTTACTCCTATTGTCTAAAATAGTCATATATTTTTTGTGCCAATTCCTTGCTGATTCCTTTAACTTTCGCAATCTCGTCCGGTTCAGCCTCTTTAATGGCTCTAACCGAGCCAAAATGCTTAATCAATGCCTTTTTACGTTTTAGTCCGACTCCTTCTATACTATCCAGCACGGAGCCGCTGTATCTTTTAGCTCTGAGCTTTTTATTGTACTCCAGAGCAAATCTGTGGGCTTCATCCTGAATGGCTGTCACAAACCTCAGCAAAATAATGTCCTTTGAAAGGTCAAATTCATTTTTTCCCGATACCAACCCTCTTGTTCTATGGTTATCGTCCTTTACCATTCCATATACGGGAATGTTAAAATCAAATTCCCCCAGTACACTGCGCACCGCATTCACATGTCCTATACCTCCGTCCACAAGCAAAACATCCGGAAGCGTACCAAAACCTGTGCCTCCTTCGCCAATCTCCTTTTTGTCATCGGCATCGTTTCCTATCATCTCTCTTTGGGCTCGTTTAAATCTTCTGAAAATAACCTCCTGCATGCTCTGATAATCATTCTGTATATTGGTTGACTTTATCTTAAACCTTCTGTAATCACTCTTCTTGGGAGCCCCATTTTCAAAAACCACCATCGAACCCACAATTTCCGTGCTTCCGGTGTTGGATATGTCATATGCTTCTATTCTTTGCGGCAGCCGCTCAAGATTTAAAAGTTCTTTAAGCTTTTTCATACCTTCGTTGGCTAGAGCAGTCTCTTTTTTGATTCTCTCCTTGAACTGATTAAGCTCAATCAGCGCATTTTTGGACACCATCTCCACAAGCTTTAGCTTTTCTCCCTTCTCGGGACCTTTATGTGGGTCTTTGCGGTTCTTTTGCTGCTTAGCCATTTTTCAATAATATCTATTTCATCAATATCCTCTTGGAGAATTACTTGACTTGGCACATAGGCAGCGCTGCTGTAGAACTGCTTGACAAAAGCAGTCATCAACTCGCTGTCACTCACATCAGAGGTACCTTCCAAAATGAAATGCTCCCGTCCAATCAGCTTGCCTCCCCTGATGAAAAACACCTGTATGCACGAGTCGGTCTCACTCTTTGCAAAAGCTATGACATCCTGGTCTTCCATTGCTGTGGATATAATCTTTTGCTTCTCTGCTATATGCCTCAGGCTGTTGATTTTATCTCTTATTTTTGCAGCCTTTTCAAACTCAAGTTTGTCCGCTGCTTCTTTCATATCCTTCTCAAGTCTTTTAATTATATCTTCTTGCCTTCCTCCAAGGAAACTGCAGATATCCTGCATCAGGCTCTGTACTCATCCTTGCTTACATTTCCCTGACAGGGTCCTAAGCACTGGTATATATGATAGTTAAGACATGGCCGCCCTTTTCCGATATCTCTTGGAAGCACCTTGCTGCAAGTTTTTATCGGAAACAGCTTTTTCACAAGATCTATAGTTTCCCGAACGGCAAATACACTGGTATACGGTCCGAAATATTTCGCTCCGTCCTTTTCAATCCGGCGTGTCATTAAAATACGGGGGAAGTCTTCATTCATGGTAACTTTTATATACGGATAGCTCTTGTCATCCTTCAATAATATGTTGAACTTCGGCCGATGCTTTTTGATAAGGTTGCATTCAAGTATCAAGGCCTCAAGCTCCGTATCCGTCACTATATATTCAAATTCCTTGATATGAGAAACCATTGCCCTGACTTTTGGAGTCTGGTTTGACAAGGATTGAAAATACTGTCTCACCCTGTTTTTTAAAACGACTGCTTTTCCGATATAAATTATATCTCCATTTATATCTTTCATAATATAAACGCCCGGTTTGTTCGGCAGTTTCTTCAATTCCTCTTGAATGTCAAACACTTTTTTCACATCCTGCTTTTTATCCATTCTGAAAGCATGTCTTTTACCTCTTGAAGGTTTTTACACTCCATTGCGCTTTTTGCTACTTCTTTGGCTTCATCAAGTTTTATTCTTCCGATGAAGCGGCATATGTCTTCAATATAGGCAGGAGCCATGCTCAAATACTTTACCCCTATTCCCAACAGTACTGCAACCGCCATAGGGTCTGTTGCCATTTCTCCGCAAACGCACGCAGGCTTGTCCTTATGAATGGCCCTGCTCATGCAGTATTGTAAAGTTTGCAAAAAAACAGGCTCAAGGTATGATCTCATTTCCAAAGTTGAGCACTTTCTGTTCTCTTCGCATATTTGATGCAGCATATCATTTGTGCCTATACTTATAAAATCAACCTCATCCAAAATTTCATCTATTATTTTGACAGACTCTGCGGTCTCTATCATGGTTCCTATTCTGATGCTTTTTAGAGACTCTCCCTCTTTTTCTGTCAGCTCTTTTTTATATCTTTTATTATGCTCTTTACTTCTATTATCTGCTCTATCGAATCCACCATGGGAAAGGAAATGCTTACATCGCCGAATTCCGCCGCCCGCATTATTGCCCGAATCTGCGAAACAAGCTCTTTCTTATGCTCTAAGGACCTTTTAATTCCTCTTGAGCTTCGGCTCAGGGACTGGTCATTAATCCCCAATGCTCCCGGGACTTTATCTCCTCCTATATCCGCCGTCCTTATAACTACAGGTTTTCCGGCTATATCCTTGGCTATTTTAGAGTAAATCAAATACTGTCTTTTCTCATCCGGTATTCTTTTGTAGTTAATAAAAAGGGACTCGGTTCTGACAAGGCCAATTCCGTCAATCCCAAGAGCTTTGGCAGCAAGAAATTCCTTAACGCTGCTGATGTTTGCAAATATCCCCATCCTGTGTCCGTCAGCAGTTTGAACAGGCTTTCTTTCATAGGACACACGGCCGTTTTTGACATTCTTTTTATCTTCAGCCTTTTTTGATGAACCAAGCTTTAAGTCTTGTATTTCACCATCCGTAGGGTTTACAACCAATATGCCTTTGTTGCCGTCAATTATGGCCGGGTTGCCGTCAAACCTTTCAATCTCATCGATGCAAATACCGTTTATTGCAGCTATTCCCGTGCTTCTGAGAATTATGGATGCATGGGTAAAATAACCGGCACCCTCCTCTGCAGCCACCCCTTTTACTTCCTTTTTTGCAAGGGATGCGGCAATTATTGGTGTAAGCTCCTTAACCGCCACAATCTGTTCACTGTCTATTTCTCTGATTTTCATAATATTATCGTCGGATATGCCTCCGGAAACGTTTTTAATTAGTCTCTTGGCAACATCATTCAGGTCAAAAACCCGCTGTTTTATATACTCATTATTGCTAGCGGATATTTCATCTATATACTTCTTTATACAAGTAGATATTGCCTTTTCGGCGCTATATCTTTCATTCTTTATTAAATTTTTAATCTCTTCAAAGAATGTTCGGTCATCAAGTATTTCTTTATAAAATTCAAAAATCCGGTTTTCCTCTTCACTCAGTATTCCTTTAAAACCGTCATTTAAATCATAAATTTCTATAAAGGTTCTGCATATCGCTACCTCAAGGTTTGTAATCTGATCCTCCACTTCGGATTCGTCTATTAAATCCTCATTTATTTGAACTTCAGATTCCTTTATTATAAATACTTTACCCACTCCCGTTCCGCTTGAAACAGGTTCACCTTCAAAGCTTTTTCTTTCCATATTCAAACACTTTCCTCAAGACCCGATATCAGGTAATTCTCCAACTCATTCAAGGCCTCAGCTTCATCCTCACCTTCGGCAATAAGCATAATTTTGCTTCCTTTTCCTATACCTAACGATAAAAGTCCTAAAAGACTTTTTGCATTTGCCTTTCTTTCGCCTTTTTCGATCCACACATTCGATTTATAATTTGATGCTTTCTGAATAAACATTGCTGCCGGCTTTGATTCCAATCCCGAAATATTAATTATAATTTCTTTTTTAATTTTTTACAGCCTCCCAAAAATATCGCGTTCTATGCATTTATTATATTTATATCATTATTTTCGGAATAGTTCCATAGTTTTTGGCGAATTTCAGAGCTTCTTTGCCCACAACTATTTTATCATAATTACTCGGCAAAGCAATATTATATTAGGACCCCCTTTACATTATTTCCTGATTTCATACAATCTCACCGTTACCTTTTCGTCGGATATTTCCGTTTTGATGACTACCGGATTTTGTCGATTATTTCTAAACTTAAAGTCAGAGGAACCGTAGGATACCATTGCATCTTTTCCTTGTCGCACATAGGGTACTTTTTTGGAGTGGGAATGTCTTTCGGTTATTTCCAGCCCGGCTTTTTCCACAGCATTATAAAGCGTAGAAGAAAGCTGGCAAATTCCCCCTCCTATTCCATATCCCTTAGTGGGCCCGCTCTCTGTTCTTTTTATTATCGGTGCCTTCTTATAGCCTTTTTCCGCTGTTCTTCTTCCTAAGGTTCCGTTAAATGAAAACTCCTCTCCGGGCAATACCTTCTCATTATCAAGATAGTCCGATGCAGTATCGATATTATCCACCCTGTTTTCGCTGTCATCTATTAAAGGTGTTGAGTAACTTCCTATTTCCACTATTCTCTTTTCCACATCTTCCCGGGTTATTTTTGGCATTACCTCTTCAACTACGGGTTCTACTCTCTCCCCTTCCTTCGCATTTAGAACAGCCTTCAGGGTACTGTCTATGTTGACCTTCTTGCCCAATACTTCCGGTATAATCTCCAAATTCTCTTCATTTAACGATGCATCCTTTGGTTCCACATCAATATTTTTCGAAATCTCTTTAACAATCTGCTCAACCTCGGCTTTGCTTTTGCCTCCAACATTTATATCTTTAATATATACATTGTTCTCCACTTTTCTCTCATTTGACTTGCAGCCGACATTCGAAATGAGAAGAAAAGCCGTCATTAAAATTGCAAATATCTTTTCCAGCCTGATTTTATTTCCCATATCAAATGCCTTCCTTCCGTACGGATTTTGCCATGATAAATTTTATGTTATACATGCTTTATGCTAACAATTCTATGAGAGTACTTAAGCTTAAAAACCCATTAAGCACTCTCATAAATAAAAAATTTAAGCAAATCAAATCTATCATAGTTTAGTTAATATACGCCCAACATATTAGCAGTCATAATTAAAAGAATAGCATTGAATATTAAATTAACCAGGGCAAGCACAATATTTGCTATTATCACCACGTTCCCGCTTCCTTGTTTCTGCCTGTTTAGACTTACTCCAAAAATTATACCTGCAATAGCAGCGAAGGGTGTTGTAAATAACGCCATAATTGCACTTATCCATCCTAAAACTATATATAGCCGGTTTACTCTTTCAAGTGCTATTGCACCTTTATCTACATCATTTATTTCTTCATTATTGATAAAGAATTGTTTACTATCTATTTCTTCACTCTTATTGCGGTCATCTCTCTCTTCTACTATCATTTCACTTTTTTTGTTTAAATCGTCGGTCATCGAAACCACCTCCGCGTGTTTATTATTAGTGTAATGAAAACATATAATTCAAGTATTATTTTCATAAATAAAAAAAACAAAGCCTTTATAGAAAAGCTTCGTTTGCTTGTTAATTTATTTATTTACTTTTTCTATTTTTTTCTTGTTTGAAGTGACAATTCGCTCTTTTGAGTTGCCTTGACAGGCTTAATTTCATACATTTTTGATATTAAAGCGATAACATTTAGACCAATTAAAAGATAATAAAAATCTGAAAATGCCGTCTTTCCGTTTTTAATAACGTAAGCAGCATAAACGATCATCAAATGTATTCGAGTAAGAAAACCATAAACAGCATAAGACAACGGTTCCGACATACCCATACCAAGCAGCAATCCAAGAACGCTCTCTCTGTAGAGAACTGCAAACATTAATACCGTAGCCGTAAAACCGGAAAACAGCACAGAGTATGACAGTAGAGCTCTCTTTTTATCCTGTTTTTTATGATAAATCTTAAGCATATTTATCTTTTTCATAACCATATTTTCAAAATCACGAGGTGGCTCAACAACGCTTTCTTCTTCAAGCACAGTCACAATGCTTTTTAATTGGTTAAATTCCATGCTGCATGCGTTGCACTGTTCCAAGTGTTTATCCAATTCAATCTGTTCAGCTTCTGTTATTACTTTGTCCATATACTTCATAATATACTCTTTATAAAGCTCACAATTCATAAAATTCCTTCCTTTCTTTCGGAAGATAATACTTCTTTCAACATAAGCCTGGCTCGATAGAGTCTGTTTTTAATGATCGACATTGGTTCGTTTAAAACCTGTGAAATCTCCTCATATGAAAGACCGTTTTTGTGAAACAGTATTAACGGTATACGATATTTATCCGGAAGTTTTGACAATTCATAATTGATTCTTTCTCTTTTTTCCTTTTTCAGATAGTCTTCTTCAGGAGTGCCCAAGTTACTGGAAACACCAATTGCCTCATCTATGGGAATGGCTTCTATTTTCTTTTTTCTTAAGATATCGAGGCAATAGTTTGTGGCAATTTTGACCGACCAAGTCGAAAACTTATATTCAGGATTATATTTGTCCAATGACTTGTATATCCTGATAAAAACCTCCTGAGCTATGTCATTAATTTCTTCCCGGTTATTTATCATATTATATATTATATTATATATCAATCTTTTATATCTTGCTATCAATTCGGCGAAAGCGTCACTTTCACCGCCAAGGCATCTCTTTACCAGGTCAGCATCCGGTGTTTCCAAGTATTTTTCACCTCCCAATACGCGGCCGGAATTGTCAGCACTTTTATGCTGCAGCACATAGTTTTATTTACATGCTGCCGTTTTCCTTTGTCAAAATTAAAGCTTATCAGAATTTTTCAGAAATATTATATACTTATATTACTATTATACGTTATTCTGCTGCTCTTGTCTGATTAATAATACATTATGCAATTTTTTCTTCTCTTATCGCTAGACTAATCTGCTATGCCAATAATGCAGTTAACCTTTTACTTTAGCTTTATCAGGTGTTTTCCGGCGTTGGGAGATAAATCCTTTTTGATACCGAGCACATTAAAAATAAGCCAGAGTATTATACTCTGGCTTATTTGATGTATCTAATTCAAGAATTATTCAATTATCTTAGATACGTTTCCTGCTCCTACAGTTCTACCACCTTCACGGATAGCGAACTTCAAACCTTCTTCCATAGCTATAGGAGTTATCAATTTGATTTTCATAGTTATATGGTCACCAGGCATAACCATTTCTGTTCCCTGAGGAAGCTCAACTACACCTGTAACGTCAGTAGTTCTGAAATAGAACTGAGGTCTGTAGTTGTTGAAGAATGGAGTATGTCTTCCACCTTCTTCTTTAGTCAAAACGTAAACCTGTGCTTCAAAATAAGTATGAGGTTTGATTGAACCCGGTTTTGCAAGAACTTGACCTCTTTCTACTTCATTTCTCTGAACACCTCTCAAAAGTGCTCCTATGTTGTCACCTGCAACAGCCTGGTCAAGAAGCTTTCTAAACATTTCTATACCAGTGATAACTGTTTTCTTTGGAGCGTCGGACAAACCAACGATTTCAACTTCGTCACCCATCTTAAGAGTTCCTCTTTCAACTCTACCTGTAGCAACAGTACCACGACCAGTGATTGTGAATACGTCCTCAACTGGCATGATAAATGGCTTGTCAGTTGCTCTTTCAGGTGTTGGGATGTATTTGTCAACTTCTGCCATAAGCTTCATAATTGGCTCATATTCCGGAGCATCAGTAGTAGTAGCTGATGATTCAAGAGCAGCAAGTGCTGAACCTCTTACTATCGGAATTTCATCTCCAGGGAATTCATATGTGCTCAAGAGCTCTCTAACTTCCATTTCAACCAACTCGATAAGTTCCTCGTCATCAACCATATCACACTTGTTCAAGAAAACAACTATGTATGGCACACCAACCTGACGAGCCAACAGAATGTGTTCTCTTGTCTGAGGCATTGGGCCATCTGCTGCTGATACAACGAGAATAGCACCGTCCATCTGAGCAGCACCAGTGATCATGTTCTTAACATAGTCGGCATGACCAGGGCAGTCAACGTGAGCATAGTGTCTGTTATCAGTTTCATACTCAACGTGAGCAGTTGAAATTGTGATACCTCTTTCTCTTTCTTCCGGAGCCTTGTCAATCTGGTCATATGCAGAATAATTTGCCCTTCCGAGATAGCTTAATACTTTTGTTATAGCTGCAGTTAATGAAGTCTTACCATGGTCAACGTGACCTATAGTTCCAATATTAACGTGGGGTTTAGTTCTTTCAAATTTAGCTTTTGCCATTATTAATTCTCCTCCTTTTTCAGTTTACCAACTGATTTATTATAATATATAATTTTAATTTAATTTTTTCTTCAGGAAATATACAGAAATCCTGTATATTTCCTAAATATCATAATTGTTTTTAATTATTCGGATTAGCATTAAAGCTGATTAGTCATTACTTTTAGCTCTGCCGTTTACTATCTGCTCCTGAATATTCTTCGGTACTTCTTCGAAGTGGCTTATCTCCATTGCGAATACGCCTCTACCTTGCGTTCTTGAACGCAAAGCTGTAGCATATCCAAACATTTCAGCCAAAGGAACATTGGCGTGTATAACCTGTGTTCCCATTCTTGCTTCCATTCCCTCAATTCTTCCTCTTCTTGAGTTCAGGTCACCCATAACGTCACCCATGTATTCTTCAGGAACAGTAACAACTACTTTCATAATAGGCTCGAGAAGTACGGGATCAGCCTTCTTCATACCATCTTTGAAGGCCATAGAACCGGCAACTTTAAACGCCATTTCCGATGAGTCAACTTCATGGTATGAACCATCGTACAAGGTTACTTTAACGTCAACAACAGGATATCCTGCCAGAACTCCGTTATTCATAGCACTCTGAATACCTGCATCAATCGGTGCAATATATTCTTTTGGAATAACACCACCGACGATCTTGTTGACAAATTCATAACCTGTTCCGCGTTCTTTAGGTTCTATTTCTATCCAGCAGTGACCGTACTGTCCTTTACCTCCGGATTGTCTTATATACTTACCTTCTGATTTAACAGATTTTCTAATTGTTTCCTTATAAGCAACCTGTGGATTACCAACATTCGCTTCAACCTTGAACTCTCTTAAGAGACGGTCAACAATTATATCAAGATGAAGCTCTCCCATACCTGCTATTATTGTCTGTCCGGTTTCCTGGTCAGTGTAGGTTTTGAATGTTGGGTCCTCTTCTGCTAATTTTTGAAGCGCTATAGCCATCTTTTCCTGTCCGGCTTTTGTCTTAGGCTCAATAGCAACGTGGATAACCGGTTCAGGGAAGTTCATGGATTCAAGAATAACAGGATTTGCCTCATCACAGAGAGTATCTCCTGTTGTAGTATCTTTTAATCCAACTGCTGCAGCTATATCGCCGGAATAAACCATTTCGATTTCTTCTCTATGGTTGGCATGCATTTGCAGTATACGGCCTATTCTCTCTCTCTTGCCTTTAGTTGCATTGAGAACATAGGAGCCGGAACTGAGCTTTCCCGAATAAACTCTAAAAAAGCAAAGCTTTCCTACATAAGGGTCGGTCATAATCTTAAATGCCAACGCTGCGAATGGTTCATCATCACTGGCATGTCTTTCGATTTCTGTCTCTCCATCAACGGACACACCTTTTATAGCTTCAATGTCCAAAGGAGAAGGCATATAATCCACAACTGCATCAAGAAGACGCTGAACTCCTTTATTCTTGTATGAAGAACCACAGAGAACAGGTATCATTTTTACAGCAATAGTAGCCTTTCTGATAACTACCTTTATTTCCTCTTCTGTGATTTCTTCACCTTCAAGATACTTCATCATGAGCTCTTCGTCTTGTTCTGCCACATTCTCCAAAAGATTTTGACGGTACTCTTCTGCCAGCTCTTTCATATCGTCAGGGATATCTTTTTCCTGAATGTCCTTACCCAAATCATCCATATAGAAGTAGGCTTTCATTTTTACAAGGTCAATGATTCCCTTAAACTGATCTTCTTTACCTATCGGAAGCTGAATGGGAACCGGATTTGCCTGAAGTCTGTCCCTCATCATTTTTATACAGTTAAAAAAGTCCGCTCCCATTATATCCATCTTGTTGACATATGCCATACGAGGTACTTTATATTTATCAGCCTGTCTCCATACAGTCTCAGACTGCGGCTCAACTCCTCCTTTGGCACAGAAAACCGTAACTGCACCGTCAAGAACGCGAAGAGATCTTTCAACTTCAACTGTAAAATCAACGTGCCCTGGCGTATCAATTATGTTTATCCTCGTACCCTTCCATTGGGCAGTAGTCGCAGCTGAAGTTATGGTTATACCTCTTTCCTGTTCCTGCTCCATCCAGTCCATAGTTGCCGAACCTTCATGAGTTTCTCCTATTTTATGAACCTACCGGTATAAAACAGGATACGTTCAGTTGTTGTGGTTTTACCCGCATCTATGTGAGCCATTATTCCTATATTTCTTGTATTCTCTAAACTAAATTGCCTGGGCATTTTAACCTTCCTTTCAAAAATCGACACATCTAACAAGCATTATTATTCTGTAGCTTCTTAGTATGCTAAATTTACCATCTGTAATGTGCAAAAGCCTTGTTTGCCTCTGCCATTTTATGGGTGTCTTCTTTCTTCTTATATGCTCCACCTAAGCTATTTGTTGCATCGAGTATTTCTGCTGCAAGTCTCTCTCTCATTGTCCTTTCGCCTCTTTGTCTTGCGTAGGTAACCAACCACCTGAGACCAAGAGCCTGTCTTCTCTCGGGTCTAACTTCAACAGGAACCTGATATGTTGCTCCACCAACTCTTCTGGCTTTTACTTCCAGCACAGGCATAATATTATTTAAAGCCTGTTCAAATACTTCCAACGGATCTTTACCTGTCTTTTCTTTAATGATGTCAAAAGCACCATAGCAGATTTTTTGCGCAACACTCTTTTTTCCGTCAAGCATAATATTATTGATAAGTTTTGTAACTACCTTGTCATTATACAACGGATCAGGTAATACATCTCTCTTTGGTACATGTCCTTTTCTTGGCACTTTTCTTCCCTCCTTTTCATGATATACACAATATCATCGGTACTCGCCGGCCGTAAAGAATAATTCCCTCAGGCCGTCGTCAGTGCGCCGTACTTGCTAATATATTTATTGATATTTATATATATAAACAACGTACTTGGCACTATTATTTTGTTACATTGCAATTTTTTCATACATCGTACATGCACGTTGCACGAATTTACTTTCCTGCTGCACCAGCCTTCGGCCTCTTAGCACCATATTTCGAACGGCCTTGCATTCTCTTAGCAACACCAGCAGTATCAAGAGTTCCACGAATGATATGATACCTAACTCCAGGGAGGTCCTTAACCCTTCCACCCCTTATCAACACAACACTGTGTTCCTGAAGGTTGTGACCAATACCGGGGATGTAAGCTGTCACTTCAATACCATTAGTTAAACGTACCCTTGCAACTTTTCTCAGAGCTGAGTTCGGCTTCTTTGGTGTTGTTGTCTTAACAACTGTGCATACTCCTCTCTTCTGAGGACTGCTTATATTTGTTTGCAACTTTTTCAAAGAGTTAAATCCCTTTTGAAGTGCTGGAGCCGTTGACTTTTTCTGCACGTCTTTTCTGCCTTTTCTAACTAACTGGTTAAACGTTGGCATCTTTCCACCTCCTTTCAGTCTTCGAGTAAATCTATTCCTAAACAAATGTTATAGAATAAGCGAAGTCAAAACACTTATAAATAATAAAATTAAAGCAAACATGCAACTGCCGCGCCCACATCTATATTACAGGCCTTTCCCAGTTGCTTCATCGTGTCGACATATACTATCGGTATATTGTTTTCAATGCAGAGCTCTTTAATTCTCCCAACAACACGCTCATCTGCATCTTTTGCGATAAACACCTGTTTTGCCTTCAATGCTTCAACAGCCTTCATAGATTGCTTCAATCCCACAGTTTTATTACCATTTTTGAGAACTTCAAGCACTGTTTTCCCTCCCTGTCAGCACAGGTTGTAGTTCAATTCCAATACTAACAGATAGCACAAATTTACACACTGAATCATTTTATCACTAACAAACAGCATTTGTCAAGATTTTTGATTCAGTGTGTTTTTATGCCAATTTCCTTATTCTGTTACTGTACTGATACTAATATCTTTATATCTACTCATTCCCGTTCCGGCCGGTATCAGCTTTCCAATAATTACATTTTCCTTAAGTCCTACAAGCGGGTCAATCTTTCCTTTTATCGCTGCCTCAGTCAGAACTCTTGTTGTCTCCTGGAAGGATGCCGCTGACAGGAACGATTCGGTAGCCAATGCCGCCTTGGTAATACCAAGAAGGGTTCTCTTTGCAACTGCAGGTCTCTTTCCTTCAGCTGACGCTTTGGCATTTTCCTCTTCAAAGTCAAACACGTCTACAAGGCCTCCAGGGAGAAGCGATGTGTCTCCGGGGTCTTCAACTTTTACTTTTCTAAGCATCTGTCTTACAATAACTTCAATATGCTTGTCGTTTATATCAACACCTTGAAGCCTGTAAACCCTCTGAACTTCATGAACCAGATACGCCTGTACTCCAGCCACACCTTTAATCTTCAATATATCATGAGGATTTACCGAACCTTCTGTAAGCTCGTCACCGGCCTCAACAATGTCGCCTTCGGAAACTTTTATTCTTGAACCGTATGGAATCAGGTAGTTTCTAGTCTCACCATCTTCCGAAGTTACTATCACTTCTCTCTTTTTCTTGGTTTCAGCAAACTTAACCGTACCTCTTATTTCCGAAATTATTGCAAGTCCCTTCGGTTTTCTTGCTTCAAACAACTCCTCTACACGGGGAAGACCTTGGGTTATATCATCACCGGCAACTCCACCGGTATGGAACGTTCTCATGGTGAGCTGCGTTCCCGGTTCTCCTATGGATTGGGCAGCTATTATACCTACCGCCTCACCGACATTGCACTCTTCTCCGGTTGCAAGGTTTGCTCCATAACATTTTGCGCAAACTCCATATTCAGAGTGGCAAGTTAATACCGACCTTATTTTTACTTTCTTAATTCCTGCCTTAACGATATTCTCTGCATCCTGGTCAGTTATCATTCTTCCGGCTTCAACAATTACTTCTCCTGTTTCCGGATGCACTATGTTTCCTACAGGATATCTTCCGACAATCCTTTCAGACAGTTCTTCAATTACTTCATTTCCGTCTTTTATATCCGATACTTCTATTCCTTTTCTTGTTCCGCAATCGGTTTCTCTTACAATAACGTCCTGACTTACGTCAACAAGACGCCTTGTCAGATAACCCGAGTCGCAGTTCTCAGCGCCGTATCTGCAAGACCCTTTCTGGCACCGTGGGTGGATATAAAGAACTCCATAACGTTGAGGCCTTCACGGAAGTTAGCCTTTATCGGAACCTCAATGGTTTTACCGGATGTGTCCGCCATAAGTCCTCTCATACCGGCCAACTGTTTTATCTGATTGATGTTACCTCTCGCTCCGGACTGGGACATCATATATACCGGATTAAATCTGTCAAGGTTGCTTATAAGAGCCTGGGTAATATTTTCCGATGCTTCTGTCCATGCAGCTATAACGGAATTATATCTTTCTTCATCGGATATAAGTCCTCTCTTATACTGCTTTGTTATTTTCTCAATCTTTTCCTCAGTTTCTTTTATATATCTAGCTTTTACTTCCGGTATAACCATATCCGATACGCTTATGGTTATAGCTCCCTTTGTGGAAAATCTAAAGCCCAATGCCTTTATTCTGTCGAGCAATATTGCCGTCTCTGTGGTTCCATGTACCTTTATGCTTTTATCGATTATTTTTCTAAGCTCGTTTTTTCCAACCAAGAAATCAACTTCAAGGTCAAAAATATTGTCGGGGTTGCTTCTGTCAACAAATCCCAAATCTTGAGGAATAGCTTCATTAAATATAAGCCTTCCTAAAGTAGTCTCTATTATTTTTGACTTTTCAATACCATCTATAACCTTCTTCATTCTTACTTTTATCTTTGAATGAAGCTCTATTTCTCCATTGTCATAAGCCATCACGCTTCGTCCATCGAGATGAATACCCTGCCTTCACCCTTTGCACCTTCTTTTAGAATTGTCATATAGTAACTGCCCAAAACCATGTCCTGGGTAGGAACCGCAACCGGCTTACCATCCTGGGGTTTTAGCAGGTTGTTGGCTGAGAGCATTAAAAATCTTGCTTCTGCCTGTGCTTCCGCGGAAAGAGGAACGTGAACGGCCATCTGGTCTCCGTCAAAGTCTGCGTTGTACGCCGTACATACCAACGGATGAAGCTTTAGGCTCTACCTTCAACAAGCACAGGTTCAAATGCCTGAATTCCCAATCTGTGCAGTGTCGGCGCACGGTTCAAAAGTACCGGGTGCTCCTTGATAACTTCCTCTAAAACATCCCATACTTCATTTCTTACTCTCTCAACCATTCTTTTTGCACTTTTTATATTATGAGCAAGACCGTCATTAACCAGCTTCTTCATAACAAAAGGCTTAAACAGCTCTAGTGCCATCTCTTTCGGAAGTCCGCATTGGTATATTTTAAGTTCCGGTCCGACAACGATAACCGAACGTCCGGAGTAGTCAACACGTTTTCCCAACAGGTTCTGACGGAATCTTCCTGTTTACCTTTCAGCATATCGGAAAGGGATTTTAACGGCCTGTTTCCGGGGCCTGTTACCGGCCTACCTCTTCTTCCGTTGTCTATCAATGCGTCCACTGCCTCTTGGAGCATTCTCTTTTCATTACGCACAATTATGTCCGGAGCTCCAAGATCCAAGAGTCTTTTCAATCTGTTGTTTCTGTTTATAACCCTTCTGTACAAGTCATTTAAATCCGATGTGGCAAACCTACCGCCATCAAGCTGAACCATAGGTCTTAATTCAGGCGGTATAACAGGAATTACATCCAATATCATCCATTCAGGCTTGTTTTGCGACTGTCTAAAGGCTTCAACCACTTCAAGCCTCTTAATTGCCCTTATTCTTTTCTGTCCTGCCGATTCTTTGAGCTCCGCTCTGAGCTCAGCAGAAAGCTCATCAAGGTTAATCTCTTGAAGAAGCTCCCTAACAGCTTCTGCCCCCATTCCTGCACGGAACTTCGGTCCAAACTTTTCCAAACTGTCCCTATATTCTTTTTCCGACAATATTTGCTTTTTGGAAAGAGGAGTCTGGCCCGGGTCAATAACAACATAAGATGCAAAATACAATATCTTTTCCAGCGCTCTTGGAGACATGTCCAAAAGCAATCCCATTCTGCTAGGTATTCCTTTAAAGTACCATATGTGAGATACCGGAGCTGCCAGCTCAATATGACCCATTCTCTCTCTTCTTACCTTGGACCTGGTAACTTCAACTCCACACCGGTCACACACTATACCTTTATATCTGATTCTCTTGTATTTTCCGCAATGACATTCCCAGTCTTTTTGCGGTCCGAATATTCTCTCACAAAACAGACCGTCTCTTTCGGGCTTTAACGTCCTGTAGTTAATCGTCTCAGGTTTTTTACTTCACCCCTTGACCATTCCCTAATCTTCTCCGGAGAAGCTAAACCAATTTCAATGAATCGAAATTATTAAGTTCAAACACGGCCTTCTCACCTTCCTTTATAAATCATCATCAAAGCTATCGTCAAAATCGTCATCAAACAGATTGTCATCGAGTTCAGCGTCAATTGTATCATCAGGATTAATTTCCTCATCATTCAAATCCGTCAAGTCAAAATCTTCGGATTCAAGGTCTTCATCCGTTATTTCGTCACTAATATCTCCAAACTCATTGAAACTAACCTCATCTTCTCTCTGCCTTCAATGTTGACATTCAGTTCTTCAAGGTCATCTTCAACCGATTCTTTAATAGCGATTTCTTCCTGTTCTTCCGAGTAAACCTTTACATCAAGGCACAAGCTTTGAAGCTCTTTGATAAGAACCTTAAAGGATTCGGGGATGCCCGGTTCGGGAACGTTTTCGCCTTTTACTATTGCCTCATATGTCTTAACCCTACCCACTACATCGTCAGACTTGACCGTCAATATTTCCTGAAGTGTATAGGCAGCACCGTAAGCTTCAAGGGCCCAAACTTCCATCTCTCCAAACCTCTGTCCTCCAAATTGAGCCTTACCTCCAAGAGGCTGCTGCGTTACCAGAGAGTAAGGACCGGTTGAACGTGCGTGTATCTTGTCATCTACAAGGTGAGCCAATTTCAGCATATACATATAACCTACAGTTACTCTGTTTTCAAATGGCTCTCCCGTTCTTCCGTCATATAGTATTGTCTTTCCGTCTTCAGACAGACCTGCTTTTCTCAGCGTCTCCACTATATCTTCCTCGGTAGCGCCGTCAAAAACAGGTGTGGCAATCTTCCAGCCAAGGGCTTTTGCCGCATAGCCAAGATGCACTTCAAGCACCTGACCGATATTCATACGGGATGGAACACCCAGCGGATTTAAAACTATTTGCAAAGGCGTACCGTCAGGAAGGAAAGGCATATCCTCTTCCGGAAGAATTCTCGAAATAACACCTTTGTTTCCGTGTCTTCCCGCCATTTTATCTCCCACGGATATTTTTCTCTTCTGCGCAATATATACCCTTACGAGCTTGTTTACTCCGGGAGACAACTCGTCACCGTTTTCTCTTGTAAATATTTTAACGTCAACAACGATACCCGATTCACCATGGGGTACGCGAAGGGACGTATCCCTAACTTCTCTTGCCTTTTCACCAAAGATTGCACGAAGAAGCCTTTCTTCTGCTGTAAGCTCTGTTTCTCCCTTTGGTGTAACCTTACCCACCAGAATATCTCCGGATCTAACCTCAGCACCAATTCTGATAATACCTTCGCTGTTCAAGTCTTTGAGAGCATCTTCGCTGACATTGGGTATTTCTCTGGTTATATCCTCAGGGCCTAGCTTTGTATCTCTGGCCTCAGCTTCATATTCCTCTATATGAATGGATGTAAACACATCATCTTTAACAAGTCTTTCACTTATTAGGATAGCATCTTCGTAGTTGTATCCTTCCCAGGTCATAAATCCTACCAGGATATTCCTACCCAATGCAATTTCACCGTTGTGGGTGGAAGGACCGTCAGCTATTACATCTCCCGCTTCAACCTCTTCGCCTTTTCTAACTATCGGCCTCTGATTGATACATGTACCCTGGTTGGAGCGCATGTATTTAAGGAGTTTGTAATTATCCCTTTTACCTTCTTTTGTTCGTATAACAATTTCGTTGGCACTTACCTTTTCAACAACTCCGGAATTTTTAGCCAACACCACAACTCCGGAATCCTTTGCAGCTTTGTACTCTATTCCCGTTCCTATGATTGGGGAATCGGTTCTTATAAGAGGCACTGCCTGACGCTGCATGTTTGCTCCCATCAATGCACGGTTGGCGTCGTCATTTTCAAGGAATGGTATCATCGAAGTTGCAACTGAAACTATCTGCTTTGGAGATACGTCCATAAAGTCAATTTTGGACGGCTCAACCTCAATAAATTCTTCCTTGTATCTACATACAACTTTACTGGAAATAAATCTTCCTTCTTCATCCAAAGGCTCATTTGCCTGCGCAATAATATATTCGTCTTCCTCATCCGCAGTCAGGTACACTATATCATTGGTTACTTTGCCGGCATCCTCTTTGCTTACCTTTCTATACGGAGCCTCTATAAATCCGTATTCATTTACCCTTGCATAAGTACTGAGAGAACCGATAAGTCCTATGTTCGGTCCTTCCGGTGTCTCTATAGGACACATACGGCCATAGTGGGAGTGGTGAACGTCACGAACCTCGAAGCCCGCTCTTTCTCTGCTCAAACCTCCGGGACCCAATGCACTAAGCCTTCTTTTATGTGTCAGTTCAGCCAACGGATTTGTTTGGTCCATAAACTGAGACAGTTGGCTGCTTCCAAAGAACTCTTTTATTGCCGCCGCAACCGGTCTTATATTAATAAGCGCCTGCGGTGTAACAACATCCAAGTCCTGGATAGTCATCCTTTCTCTTACTACCCTTTCCATTCTGGAAAGACCTATTCTAAACTGATTCTGCAGAAGCTCTCCTACAGAACGCAGTCTTCTGTTGCCCAAGTGGTCAATATCATCCGTATTTCCGATTCCATAGCTTAATCCTATAATATAACTGATAGACGATATTATATCCTCTACTGTAATATGCTTCGGAATTAGTTCGTCAATCTTTTCCTTTAATGCCTTTTTCAGTGCATCAGCGCTCTTTCCCTGATATTCTTCAAGGATCTGCATTAAAACATCTCTTTTGACTTTTTCGTTAATACCGATTTCTTTTGGGTCAAAGTCCACATATCCTTTGATATCGACCATATCATTGCCTATAACTTTGACATTTTTACCTTCTATATTAAGAAATACTGTATTAACGCCTGCATTTTGTATTGATTCGGCCTTTTCTCTGGTGATAATTTCTCCTTCTGCTGCAATTATTTCGCCGGTATTCGGATCAACAACATTCTCACCTGCGATAAAGCCGCTTATTCTAGAGGCAATGGAAAGCTTCTTGTTAAACTTAAATCTTCCCGGCTTTGCCAGATCATATCTTTTGGGATCGAAGAACAAGCTGTGAAGAAGTGCCCTTGCGCTTTCAACTGTCGGAGGTTCCCCCGGTCTCAGCCTTTTATATATCTCAAGAAGTCCTTCATCTTCTGTCTTTGCATTATCCTTCTGTATTGTCGCAAGTATTCTTTCATCCTCACCAAAAAGCTCTGTAATTTCAATATCCGTTCCGTATCCCAAAGCCCTTATCAGTACTGTCAGAGGAAGCTTTCTGGTCCTGTCTATACGCACCGATAATACATCGTTTGAATCGGTTTCATATTCAAGCCATGCTCCTCTGTTTGGAATAACTGTATTTGAAAACAGCTGTTTTCCTGTTTTGTCGAACTTCATTGCATAGTAAATCCCGGGTGACCTTACCAACTGACTAACTATAACCCTCTCAGCGCCATTAATAATAAAGGTTCCCGTTTCAGTCATTAGAGGAAAATCACCCATAAAAATTTCCTGTTCCTTGACTTCGCCCGTTTCCTTGTTAATAAGGCGCACCTTTACCTTTAACGGTGCAGAATAAGTTGCGTCCCTTTCTTTGCATTCATCGACACTGTATTTTGGGGGTTCATCTAACGAATAGTCAACAAATTCCAGAATCAGGTTTCCAGTATAATCAGTTATGGGATTAACGTCTCTGAAAACCTCCTTAAAGCCTTCTTTAAGAAATTGCTCGTACGAATTCTTCTGAATTTCGATAAGGTTTGGCATGTCGATAACTTCGTCAATTTTAGAGTAACTCATTCTAACGTTTCTTCCCAATTTCACGGGATGTACCATTAAATATCACCTCATATTTCAGACTTTTGTCTTAATGCACAAATAAATAAAAAAATTCGATTCTTTATGTATAATGTTTCGTTGCCAATCAGCTAACCTCTATTACCTGTAAGCCTTTAATTATTTAATAATAAAACTCCAGTATATTTTTCTGTTATATACATATACTAAAAATACTAAATTCCACAGACATTAAAATATTATTAACAAATATTGTCTAACTTATTCCAATATGCTATAATTAAATAGTAAGAAAGTTTATGTTTAATCAGAAAATATTGGAATAACCCATTGAAATTATAACGCAGTTTATAATTCTAACATAGGTGAATCAACTTGTCAACTATTTCATGAACTTTATTTCATAACCATATTTCCATTTATTTTTTTATACTTTTTTTTGAAAAACAATTCATATTTTCATAACATATAGCAAAAAGGCTCCTTCCAAAAAGGAACCTTTTTGCTATATGTCAACCGATGTCGCGTAAAGCACATTATTTAATTTCTATAGTTGCTCCAACTTCCTTAAACTTAGCTTCAATCTGAGCTGCTTCATCTTTAGATACATTTTCTTTTAATGTCTTTGGAGCTCCTTCAACCAAGTCTTTTGCTTCTTTCAATCCAAGACCGGTTACTTCTCTAACAACTTTTATAACTTTGATCTTGTCTGCTCCTGCTGATTTCAAAACTACTTCAAACTCAGTCTTTTCTTCAGCTGCCGGTGCTGCTGCGCCTGGAGCTGCTGCACCTACTGCTGCAACTGCTACTGGAGCTGCTGCCGATACTCCAAACTCTTCTTCAAGAGCTTTTACCAATTCAGATAATTCCAATACTGATAATGATTTAACATCCTCAATTAATTTTGTAACTTTTTCACTAGCCATTTTTATATACCTCCATAAATATTATTATTTTTTAATTTAAAACTCTAAGCGGCAATTAAGCACTTGCCTTCTTTTCTGCAATTGCATTGAGAGCAATGACCAATCCTCTGATATTGCCGTTCAATACATTTACAAGACCTGCTATCGGAGACTTCAAGCTGCCGAGAGCCTTTGCAAGGAGCTCTTCCTTTGGAGGAAGTGCTGCAATAGCTTCGAGAGCCTTTACATCACAGACTTTACCTTCAACTACACCTACTTTAAGCTCCAAGTTTTCAAACTTTTTAGCATACTCAACCAAAACCTTTGCCGGAGCTACAACATCACTATCACTAAATGCCATGGATGTCGGACCGTTAAAGTAAGGATCCAACTCATCCAAGCCATTCTCTTTTGCTGCAAGTTTTGTCAAAGTATTTTTTACTACCTTATACTCTACTCCAGCTTTTCTAAGCTCATTTCTAAGCTCGGTATCCTGCTCAACAGTAAGACCTCTATAATCGCAAAAACTATAGATTTAGCCGATTTAATGTTTTCAGTAAGTTGCTGTACTACTTCTTTTTTATGCTGAAGAATTTTCTCACTTGGCACTACTAATCCACCTCCTTTTATAGCTGAGTGCTCTATATAATGCTTCACTCTTAATGACCTATAAGTTCAACCACCCAAATAACAAAACCCCTTAATGCACATAGACATAAAGGGGTAATTGGCTTTAATCAACCGTTCATTTATACTTACCTCGGCAGGGTGGTTTATAAATACTTTTACACTTTCCTCAAAAGAAAGCAACCTGCTGTCTATGGCATATCTATATTAATATTTGTCAATGGATATATTACAACATTATTTTAAATTTGTAAAGGCTTTTTTTACTCATTTACTTTTAAAGGATTTACTTTAATGCCAGGTCCCATAGTAGAAGTAACAACCACACTCTTAAGATACTGGCCTTTTGCTGCTGCAGGCTTTGCCTTAATTATTGCAGCCATTAACGTGCGGAAGTTGTCAACAAGCTTCTCAGTTCCAAAAGAAGCTTTGCCTATAGGGCAGTGTATAATGTTGGTCTTATCCAACCTGTACTCGATTTTACCTGCCTTGATATCGGCAATTGCCTTAGCTACATCCATTGTTACAGTACCGGCTTTAGGGTTTGGCATCAATCCTTTCGGACCAAGCACTTTACCAAGTCTACCCACAACGCCCATCATATCCGGCGTAGCAACTACAACATCAAAGTCAATCCAGTTTTCATTCTGAATCTTTGTAACCAATTCTTCAGCTCCAACATGATCAGCACCGGCTTGTTCAGCTTCTTTTGCTTTTTCTCCCTTAGCAAAAACAAGTACTCTTACTTTCTTACCGGTACCGTGAGGCAAAACAACAGCTCCTCTTACCTGCTGATCGGCATGTCTTGAGTCAACACCCAGTCTAACATGAGCCTCAACAGTTTCATCGAACTTTGCCTTAGCTGTCTTTTGCACAAGTTCCATTGCCTCTATTGGATCATACAACTTTAATCTATCAACAATTTTTGCACTTTCCTGATACTTCTTACCTCTTTTCATCTGCTTCACTCTCCTTACGTGGTAATTATTCTCGGAAACTTTGTTTCCTCCCACCTTACTTTAGAACAACACGAAAACTTTGCTTTTAGTCTTCAACAACAACGCCCATGCTTCTTGCAGTACCTGCAATCATGCTTATGGCAGCATCCAAACTTGCCGCATTAAGGTCGGGCATTTTCATTTCAGCTATTTTTCTTACTTCCTCTTTGGAAATTTTAGCAACCTTATCCCTATTCGGTTTACCGGATCCTTTTTCTATTTTGCACGCTCTTTTAATAAGCACTGCAGCTGGCGGAGTCTTTGTAATAAAAGAGAAGGATCTGTCAGCATATACGGTAATAACTACAGGTATTATAAGACCTGCATCCTTTGCTGTCTTCTCATTGAATTCCTTACAAAAACCCATTATGTTTACGCCATGTTGTCCTAAAGCTGGTCCAACCGGTGGAGCCGGAGTTGCTTTCCCCGCAGGAATTTGAAGTTTTACATAGCCAACGACTTTCTTAGCCATATTTTCCACCTCCCAATTCTATTCATAATAAATCACTCTTTATATTCCAATAAAGGGATTTATTATCAACTCTTGCAATATTTATAGTAAAAATTATAGTGTCCTCTTTTAAAAATGCTACATCTTTTGAATCTGGAAAAGCTCAAGCTCAACGGGAGTTTCCCTTCCGAACATTGAAACGGAAACACGTACTTTTCTCTTTTCCATGTTTATCTCTTCGACTATTCCAATAAAGTTTTCCAAAGGACCCGAAACTACCTTTACGCTATCTCCGACTTCATAGTCCAGTACGGGAGCAAATTCTTCAACTCCCATGGCCCTTATTTCCTCATCGGATAAAGGTACAGCTTTAGAGCCCGGTCCGACAAACCCCGTTACCCCTCTTGTGTTCCTAACTACATACCAAGACTCGTCATTCATAATCATCTTGACGAGGACATACCCGGGAAACACCTTTTTGAGGGAGGCTTTCTTCTTGCCGTCTTTGATTTCAATCTGTTCCTCCATAGGCACAACTATATCGAGAATATAATCTTGCATATTCCTGTTCTCAACAATTTTTTCAAGGTTTGCCTTAACTTTGTTTTCATATCCGGAATAAGTATGAACTACATACCATTTTGCTCCCTCGGATACTTCATTATTCGGCATAAAGCTCCAAGTCCTCCTTTATAACTTTATTAGTGCACGCTGCTTTATGCATAAGCTTAATAAATAAGTTGGTACAACTTACCAAAGCCTAAGTCAAGCAACCAAATTATCACACCAACAATAAAACACATAACCAAAACTGTAATAGTATTGTTGATAAGCTGTGACTTTGTAGGCCAAATAACCCTTTTCAGTTCGTTTTTAATGTCCTTGAAATACTTTACAAATTTCCCTTTTGTTTTTTCAACCTTAGAGACTTTCACTTCCTCAGCCATACGAACACATCTCCATTTTTAAATATTTTTTGTTCTGTCACTGCAATAGATGTCGTATAAATCCACGACTATATTATTTTGTCTCTTTATGAACAGTATGCTTATGGCAGAACCTACAATATTTTCTCATTTCAAGTCTGTCGGGATTGTTCTTTTTGTTTTTCATTGAATTATAGTTTCTCTGCTTGCATTCTCCACAAGCCAATGTAATTTTTACTCTCACCTTTCACACCTCCAAGGCCTGTCTTAAAAAATATAATAGTTCAGATATATTTAAAATATAATTTTAGCATCTTATTTTTCCATAAAAAAAAAGACGTACAGCGAAACAATCAATAATTTAACATATATTTTACCTAAAGTCAAGGTTTTTTATATGTTTATCCACATTTTTTTTGACGAAACCGCTTTCTATTTAAAATGAACTATTTTTTTATGTAAAAAATCCCAGCTTACGCTCTACGTCTATTATTCCTCAATAAGCTCGCTGATTGGGGCACCCGGCGGAACAATGGGGAATACCTTTTCGTCCCTGTCAATCTCAAAATTAATCACCACTGGAGTATCCTTGGACGCCAGCGCTCTCTTTAGAGCTTCATCAACTTCCTCCTTGGCCGTAACGTTTATACCGATTGCACCGTAAGCCTCTGCCAGAGCTTTAAAATCCGTACATCTGTCCAATGTAGTTGAGGAGTATCTTCCTCCGTAAAACAATTGCTGCCACTGTCTCACCATTCCCAAAACATGGTTGTTGAATATCGCTATTATTACCGGAAGCTTATACTCAACAGCTGTAGCCAACTCGTTGCAGTTCATCCTGAAACTTCCGTCGCCGGCGACATTTATTACCTTTTTGCCGGGCTTTCCAATCTGTGCACCAATACAAGCTCCAAGACCGTATCCCATAGTTCCCAAACCGCCTGAAGACAAGAACTGTCTTGGGGATGTATACTTATAAAACTGGGCAGCCCACATCTGATGCTGACCAACCTCGGTAGTTATTATTGCCTCTCCTTTGGTGAGCTCATATATTCTTTCAATAATGTACTGCGGATGCAGCTTGTTGTCCTGCGGATATTTGAGGGGATAGAGCTCTTTCCACTCATTAATTTTCTTAACCCAGTCAGTGCACTCTTTCTTTTCCACCTTTTGATTTAATAGCTTCAATATCTTTTTAATATCCCTTCAAGGGCATATTGTACATTGATATTCTTACCAATTTCAGCAGGGTCTATATCTATATGCATTATATTTGCATTAGGCGCAAATCTCCGAACATCACTTATAACCCTGTCACTAAACCTTGCACCAATGGCAATAAAAAGATCCGATTCCGAAACTGCCATATTTGTAGTTCTTGTACCGTGCATTCCAATCATTCCCATGAAGAGCTCATGGTTCCCCGGAAATGCTCCCATACCCATTAGAGTTGTAGTAACAGGTATTTGGGCATTGGTTGCAAGTTCAAAAAGCTCTTTACTCGCACCGGCAATCGACACGCCTCCGCCTGCCAAAATAACCGGCCTTTCGGCTTTATTTATTGCCTCTGCAGCTCTATCAATATCTTTCTCCTCCGCAGCTACAGGAACCGAAGGCAATTTCTTCGGTGACTTTGGCTCATATTCGGCATATGCCGCAGTCACATCCTTGCATATGTCAATCAAAACGGGACCGGGTCTTCCTTCCTTTGCTATGAAGAATGCTCTACGAACCACATCAGCCAATTTGTCAACATCTTTGACTATAAAATTGTGCTTGGTTATGGGCATAGTTATCCCGGTTATATCGACTTCCTGGAAGGAATCCTTACCCAAAAGCGACGTTGCCACCTGCCCGGTGATTGCAACCATCGGGACAGAGTCCATGTAAGCAGTTGCAATTCCCGTAACCAGATTTGTAGCCCCAGGGCCGGATGTGGCAATACATACTCCGACCTTTCCTGTGGCCCTTGCATAACCGTCCGCCGCATGAGCCGCTCCCTGCTCATGGGAAGTCAGTATATGGCGTATTTCATTCTGAGCCCTGTACAGTTCATCATATATATTCAATACAGCTCCGCCCGGAAATCCAAATATCGTATCAACACCCTGTTCCTTAAGACACTCAATCAATATTTGTGAGCCGGTCAATCTCATTGCTATTACCTCCATATTCTTGCAAAAATATCAGCAAATCAAACAATCTCAATCAACTTATTTGTTTTCCAAAACTGCACCCTTGTTCGCAGAAGAAACAAGTTTTGCATATCTTCCAAGATAACCCTTAGTTATTCTTGGTGCCGGAGCCTTCCACTCCTTCATCCTTTCTTGGATTTCGTCTTCAGATATTTCTACGTCAAGCTTTCCGCTAGGTATATCTATACTGATAATGTCACCGTCTCTGACAATTGCTATCGGTCCGCCCGCCATAGCCTCCGGAGATACGTGACCTATTGAAGCCCCCCTTGTAGCACCGGAGAAGCGTCCGTCAGTAATCAACGCCACATCCTTGTCAAGCCCCATTCCTGCGATTGCAGAAGTCGGGGACAGCATTTCCCTCATGCCGGGACCGCCTTTAGGACCTTCATAGCGTATTATTACTACATCGCCTTTGTTTATTTTGCCATTGTAAATTGCATCTATAGCAGCATCTTCCGAGTCAAACACCTTGCCGGTCCTTTATGAACCAACATTTCGGGAGCAACAGCCGAGCGCTTGACAACTGCTCCGTCCGGAGCAAGATTACCCTTAAGAACCGCTATGCCGCCTGTGGGGCTGTAGGGATTGTCAATGCTCCTTATAACATCGCTGTCTTTAATTACTGCATTTTCAATATTTTCTCCCACAGTCTTGCCGGTAACGGTCATCAAATCCAGATGTAAAAGATTCTTTTTGGAAAGCTCTTTCATTACAGCTTGTACTCCTCCTGCCGCGTACAAATCCTGAACATGATGGTGTCCGGCTGGAGCCAGCTTACAAAGGTTGGGCACTTTGCTGCTTATTTCGTTTATAATTTCAAGGTTTATTTCAATTCCCACTTCATTGGCAATAGCAGGAAGATGAAGTACCGAGTTTGTGGAGCAGCCTAAAGCCATGTCCACAGCCAAAGCATTCTCAAAAGCCTTTGGCGTAAGAATATCCGAAGGCTTTATATCTTTTTCAACCAATTCCATTATCTTCATTCCGCCCTTCTTTGCAAGGCGTATCCTCTCGGCATAAACCGCAGGAATTGTTCCGTTGCCCGGAAGTCCCATTCCCAAAACTTCTGTGAGGCAGTTCATGGAGTTGGCGGTAAACATACCCGAACAAGAACCGCAGCCGGGACATGCTTTTTCTTCATACTCACACACTTCCTCTTTTGTCATTTTGCCTGCTTTGTAGGACCCAACAGCCTCAAATACGCTGTTTAAATCCAGATTTTTGCCGTTGTGCTTCAGAGACAGCATAGGACCTCCGCTTATCACAATAGAAGGAACATTTATCCTTGCAGCCGCCATCAGCATTCCGGGAACTATCTTGTCACAGTTAGGTATAAAAACCATACCGTCAAAGCTATGTGCCAGTCCCATCGCTTCGCAGGAGTCTGCTATAAGCTCTCTTGTAGCAAGAGAATACTTCATACCCGTATGCCCCATTGCTATTCCGTCACATACTCCAATTGCGCCAAACTCGATAGGAGTACCTCCTGCCATTCTGATTCCTGCCTTTACAGCTTCAGCAATCGTATCCAAATGTATATGTCCGGGAACTATCTCGTTTTTAGAATTAACAACTCCTATAAGCGGTCTCTCTATTTCTTCATCAGTGTAACCCATTGCTTTGAATAAAGCTCTGTGGGGTGCTCTCTCTATACCCTTTTTTACTACATCACTCTTCATGATACATTCCTCTCTTTCCAAATATATGTTAATCTCAATATTGAATTCAATAATTAAATCTTGCTATTCACTATGATTTCCAATTTATTATAATAATAGCCGGGTTTGCCCGGCTATTGATTTGTTTATTATTTATTTTACTACTACAAAGCTTTGATTGTCCAGTGTTTTAAAAAAAAAGCATTATTCGTTAAATATTTCGAAGTCCTTAATAACATTCATTAATTGTACCGTTGCAGTCAAATTCACACTATGGTATCTTTCGGGAACATCCACTCCACAATAAAATTATTCTGATACATCACTTTCGCAACAGCTGAATTTTCAACGGCATCAAACAAGCCCTGAAATTTCGGTGATGCACTGAACATCATTAGTATCGCAAAAATAATATAAATTGTCAACAATCCTTCCAATGCGCCTAAAATAAAACCTCCTATTTTGTCTACCTGCTTTATGATCGGAAGAGAAGTAACACCTTTTATCACGCCCTCGAGTACAAACAATCCTATTCTTATCGCAACAAACATGGCTATCAAACTTATAATATCAATTATCATATGGGCAAGGACGTTGCTGAGCGAATCCATAATAGTTGAAACATCAATCAGCTCTGTCAGATTGGGCAAAGTCTTAACAATGCTGTTTTGTACCATGCTCTTTATAAATCCGGGAAGACTGAGTCCGTCAATAACCGACTGGGCTGTAGCCTTTGCCCCGGCATTAATCGAAGGACTCATGGCCTCATGCCGAAGCATGAGATTAGTGAAAATTCCGGACTTTATACTGTCGAATACTTTTGAATTCGATAAAACGTTTGCAAATATCGGATAAAGCTTTACCGACAAAACCGCGGATATGAAAAAAGAAGCCAACTTAAATACCGAATAAACAATGCCCTTTTTTAGCCCAATCAATGCCAATCCCAAAATAATCCCGATGACCACCAAATCAATCCAGTTCATATTTTCCCCCTCGTCCATCAATTCATTTTTAATACAATTACGCCTTCCTTTGTAATTGCCAAAGCCTCATTGCTGCCGAGAAACTTTACCTCATTTATCAAATAATCAGAAGTGTAGCTTCCCCTGAGCCGTCCTGCCACATCTATAAAATAAACACATTTTGATGTGTTTACAGCTATAAAATCATCATTTGCGGCTATGTTCACAATATCCTGACCAATTTTATAATCTGCTACCTCTCTGCCTTTAGCGTCAACTATGAGCACATGACCGGCTGTCCCTATCATACCTTTATCGCTGTATGCAAACACGGCATATTTACCTTTCATGATATCCAGACTAAATACTTTACCGCTTATCTCTTTTTTCCATTTTTCTTCAAGATTTCGTCCAAACAAGTAAATCGCCGAATCCGATGCTGCCACAATAGTGTCGTCATTCAAATAGCGGATTGAAGGGAAAATAACATCCTCAAAGGTCTTGCCGGAAACGATCCCCCCTGAAATTGTATACAAATGAAGTCCCGTATTTATGCTTATACCCGAAGTATCGACACAATTTATAAGAACTTCCTTGCCGGATGGGGACACCTCCGATGAAATAGCATAAGTTTCTCCCAGTACCTTGGTGAAAAGAAACACTCCCTGCTTGTTGAATACCGATACGGCAGATTTATCCCTGTCCCCCTTGTGAAGAACCGTAACATAACCCGCACTATTTATATTGGCGTTTATTATATTATAATCCAGCCTTTTTTCCCACTTTCTCTCCTTGCCGCTCAAAACATAAATGTCTTTTGATTCCAAGCCCGAAGCCAAAAGATATTCTCCCGAAGTCTTAACAGAGGGAGTGTTCAAAGAAACAGGATATATCCACTGTTCTTCGCCGTTTCTATCAAGGTATTCAATACCGTTTTTCGTACACCTTACAATGTAGCTCTTATGGACCTCAAACTCAGAGTTCAGGCTGTCCTCATGTCTTAACAAGGTGCCGGTTACTTCGTATACATCTTTATCTCCAATGAAAAATCCATTTGCTATTACATCCCTTACACTGATGCTTTTAATATCTATACCCTTGCTGTTAAGATAAGCAACAGCAGCAGTACATACAACTACGATTATAAGAATGAAAAATAGAAGAATGCTCATTCTGCTTGAAGGCTGCCGCGTCTTTGATATGTTTTCAGGGCTGTTCACCTTGTCCTCACCCCATACTTTTCTTTTGTATAAAACAGTATAAAAATATTGTATCATATATATTGTTTTTACTTCAATCTATTGATTTCTATTTTTATACCTCCTCTTGCAGGAAATAGGAGCAAAACTTACCGCAAGCTTTGAAAAAAGCATGTTTAAGCCTTGGAAGAGTATCATAAACAGCATAAACATTCCCATGTACCCAAATATTGGATATATGGACGATATTAGTTCGGAAAAACCCACATTTGAAATGGGTACAACGAAACCGCATATTACCGGAATCAATATTTTTCTGCTGATTTTCACTTTATTTGCTATTCTCTCAATAAAACCGTATCCCGAAGTAATAGCTGAAATAAACATTGCAAGAAGCAGCAGTACTTTATAAAGTTCACCCAGAACCGAATTATACCCGCCGATTATAGTTAAGACCGGAATCTCGTCGGAAACAATGTCGGGATAAAACAGATAAAGGAGAATATTTAAAACTATTGCTATAATGCTTAGCATCAGCCCGCCAACAATTCCTCCTGCCGCAGCAATTCTCCTGCTTTTTAAGTAAGGTAAAAGGCTGCACATCACCACAACCCCGCTTATACTGTTGTAGCTTACATAAAGCAGCGAGGAGAAAAGCCAGTTATCGGTTATTAAATCGAATCCTGACGCCGGATTGAACACCCATCTATTCATGTTTGCTATAACATAGAAACCAGCTCCAAGAATCCCCAATACCAAAACGGGAGTCACGAAGGAACTTAGTGCCACTATTCCCTTTATATCCGTAAGGAAAGCAATCATGCATAAAATGGCAGCTATCATTGTGCCATAGTGATAAGGTATATTTATTGCATCGGATATTATATTTCCTGCTCCTGCAACCATTATACACAATACCGCCCCCATAAACAGCGTTACCATAATTTCCATTATCCAGCCAATAACCCAGCCGACAGTCGGAAAAAGGAACTCCTCATAATTTCTTATTCTCTCACTATAGACTTTTACCAATACAATATATCCTATTAATGCGAACAGAATACCTGCCAAAACAATACCGTAAAATCCTCCCTCGTAATAATACGAAAAAAACTGCATAATTTCCTGTCCCGAGGCAAATCCCGCGCCAATTACCGTTGCCATGTATATGCTGGCAACCTTTAATATATTTTTTAGCTCTCCAGACAAAAAAACAACTCCTTACAATAGAATCAATTCTCTAGAATAATTCTATGTAGGAGTTGTTTGACAAATTACCGATTAATTTTATTGTCCGCCATTAAGAAAAGTCATAAACTTTTCATATGTTTTTCTTGGTCCGTCTTCAGCATCGAAGGCATCTTTTCTAACAACAATTCCCGTATACTTACCATTCTTCATTGCATAATAGGTCTTTTCGTCTCGAGGAACAAATTCCACCGTTACTTTGCCAGGTTCAGTATCGAGGTTGAAAATTATACTGATTTCGGCATCTCCCGCAGGCGACGCTTCAGGCTCAATCGCACTGGCCATTATGCCTATAACTGAAGCATAAAAGTCCCTGAATTTGGATATGCCTTCTTCTCCCTTTCTATCCTCTACATCGATGCCGTCAATATAATGCTTGTACTTCTTGTCGACTTCATCATCCTTTTCCTCAGTTTCATCGGTTTTCGTTTCGTCCTTAACTTCCTCGATCTTAATTTTTATTGTTTTTCCGTCTATATTGAAGTCTATATCCTTTACAGTATAAATATATGGTGCATAAATAATACCATCCATAATTTCCAGGGCGGGAGTATCCAGAAAACCGAGAGCACCGGGATTTATTACAAATACCTCATTGGTTCCTTCAAACATTCCGTAGGACTCCGAATTATTTTCTTTCACATCGCCGATAAGCAAAGTCACTCTCTGGCTTCCGGCAGCCGCTTCAACAACATAGGACGGACTGTCAAGACCGTATTTTGCAAGGTCTTTTGCATCTTTTTCAATATACTCCACGACTTCTGCTCTTACGAGGCATCCAAAGCGGTATTCACCCTGACCATGTTGATGCCTGCTTCTATAGGCTCTACCATTTGCCATCCTTGTTGTTCGACTTTACGATCTTAAAGGAACGCTTTCCGTCTTTTGTCACAGCCAACTCAGTTACATCTTGTGTTGTAACATCCAAGACGAACCTATTTCTGATGCTGACCTCATTTGCTTTGAGTATATTGCCCAAGTAATAAGCAATCGTATATACTGTGTTTTTATCCTTTTTCTTTGCATAGTATCCGCTTTTTGTAGGTGTTTCATCGCCAACTTCTATTTCTGCAGTTGTTCCGTCCGAGAATTTGATTGTCACTGACGCCGGATTGTCAAGCCCATACTGTGCAAGGTCTTTGGGATTACTCTCCACCTCTTTGGTTGCATAAAGGTCGCAGACATTTGAAATAATGCTTTGAATCTGAACTTGGTTTATTTCAAAATCTCCTCCGGAAACCAGCTCCCATTCGTCATCCTTCTTTTTTAAGACAAAAGTATCTTCGCCGTTTACTACCGTAAGCTCCTCTGCCTTCTCTGTGTCCAGCTTATATATTTCAATCCGCTGGTAGTCGTCCTCCACCTTAGAAGCCTTGTTCCTAGCAATGAAGAATGCACCTATTAGGGCCAAAAATACAACTACAAGAATAAATATATTCCTGTATAATTTCATAGATGCCTCCTCCTTAACCATATAATAATTCCTAATGATGTAATTATAATCGGAAATGCCAAAACAGCCACAGCAACTATTAAAGCTGCATTAAATCCGCTGAGGTTTATTGTATCGGTTACTGAATCTTCGCCACAATAAATACATCATTTGACTTGTCCTGCATCCAATCGGACGCAAGACCGATAAGGTACAGATTGTTTGACGAATACGGGTAATATTCCTGAAATACTTCGTCTGTTAGGAAAGAACCGCTTCCAATTACAACAATTTTTGAAGTCACTGCACTGACATACTCTGCTACAAGAGCAACATCAACAGGTCCTCGGGTTTCCTCTGTTTCTCCGCCTCCAAAAGGCTCTCCTACCGCATAACTGCTGGTAGTCAGAAGAGGAGTGATTGTCAGAGGATCTTTATCGTTAATAAGTCTTTTAATACTTCTGGAATCGGTCATTATTACGGAAAATTGACCCGCGTTCTGCTCACTGGTAATGTCAGTCTCACCGAGTTCGGGTATAAGATGGTAAGGTCTGTTTGCCACATGGTACATTTCGCTGTTTTCCCTTACTCTGTCATAGTTTAGCGCCATGCAGTATTCATTTAATACTTTGTCAAAGTTATCCAATCTTTCATCGGCATTCAACGGATCAAACAAGAATATTGCATTTCCGCCGCCTTTCAGGTAATCAATTACTTTATCTCTTTCATCGGCAGATAGATCCTGCGTAGGTGGCGCAAAAAACAAAATTGTAGTATCTTCCGGAACCTTCTCCTGTCTGGTCAAATCCAATTTCTTAACGTCATATCCATTGTTTTCAAGTGCTTTTGCGAGGTAGTTGTATTGTGCCTCAAGCTTTATCCTGCTGTGGGCATCAATAAAGTATACCGTAGGTGTAGTCTCACTGGTAACATATTTGATTGCACCGGTTACTGCCTGCTCTCCCATAAACATCACAGGTCCGTAATAGTCCTGCTGGAAAATATCGGCTAAGGTAACTTTCTTTACCTTATCTCCGCTTCTTACAATAATTTCATTCTGCTGAGGATTCAATGTACCGGACTTGTTCAGATCTTTTACTATATGAGGATTTTTATCCGGGTCAACAAATTTTACATTCACCTTGTCAAACTTGCTGTATTTGTCCAAAAACTCTACAATAATAAATCCTGCGTCATATTTCTTTATTTCTTCCCTGTCAGACAACATCACTACGTCAACTTCCTGTTTTAAACCCTCAAGTATTACTTTTGTCTGTTCTCCAATAGAATACATTTTGTTTTGAGATACGTCCCATCTTATATCAAGAGTTGCTGCAAAAACATTTAACACTATAGTTATCCCAATAACAAGAGCGGCCGTAACAATAAAAACCAAGTTATATTTTAAATTCTTTTTCATTATTTATCACCCCTGACTCCATCGCCTTTTTTCTATAACTATAATCACCAGTATAAGGAACATTCCTGTTAAACTTACAAAGAACACAATATCCTTCAAACTGATTACACTCTGAACAAACTGCTTGTAATGCTCATACAACGACAACTGATTTATTATTTCCAGTAAAATCCCGGAAACGAAACTTTTCAGTTGGTCAATAAGCAGTATGAAGAACAATGTTACGGTTCCCAAGACTGCAGCTATTATCTGGCTCTCAGTTATGGAGGAAGTAAAGAGTCCGAAAGCGACAAAGGAAGCCCCCAAAAGTATAAAGCCAAGATAGCTGGATAATGCATTGGAAATAATCAATTCGCCGTTTATGGATATTATGATAGGGAAAATTGCCGTAAGCGCCGTCATGGTTAAAAATACCGTAAATGCTGCAAGAAACTTTCCTATTACAATTTGCGGAACGCTCACCGGCGATGTCATCAATAAAACTTCCGTACCGTTTTTTCTTTCTTCCGCAAATACTCTCATCGTTAATATGGGAATCAACATAACAAGCCAGAAGCTTGCGAAGAAAAGATGTCCTCCGAAAACAATCTGAGCGATCCCATGTCCAACCTTAGGCATCGTTTGAGATAAAAAGTATATACCGAAAACCAATACGAATATTCCCGAAAGAACATATGCCAGCGGGGAATAAAAGTATGTTTTAAGTTCTTTTTTATAAATCGACAACATCTTATTCAACCTCCTTATCGTCGGTCTGAGCTTGCTCTTCGGCCCCGTCATTCTCTTTGGCCTCTTCATCCTCTTTTGGCACTTCTTGTGAAGTGTCCTCTTGGGAATTGTCAGACTCCGCATTTACAGCAATATCCCTTGTTGTAAGTTCGCGGAATATTTCCTCAAGACCCAGTTCCTCTTCTTTAGTCTCGAGAATAGGATAACCCAGCTTTGCCATTGCAAAGAATACAGGTTTTCTTACATCTACGTCTTTGTCCGCATCAACTATATACTCATATACATCATCTTCTATTTTTTCATTCACTTCAACATTCTTAACGCCGTCAACAGCTTGCAACGCTCCAACAACAGAAGACTTTTCCCCTGAAATTTTAAATATAAACCTTGAATTCTTGGAAATAGCCTTTGATAGATTTTCCGGCGTGTCTACCGCCACAATCTTGCCTTTGTTTATTATGACAATGCGCTCGCATACTGCGCTTACTTCCTGCATTATATGAGTACTGAGAATTATGGTGTGCTCCTTTCCCAAATCCTTTATAACGCTTCTTACCTCAAGTATCTGGTTCGGGTCAAGGCCGACCGTAGGCTCGTCCAAAATAAGGACCTCTGGATTGCCTATCAGAGCCTGGGCAAATCCCACTCTTTGTTTGTAACCTTTGGAAAGATTTCTTATAAGCCTTTTTCTGACATCGGTAATTCTCAACATTTCCATAATGTCGGATATCTGTTGATTTCTCTTACTCTTCTCCACCTTTTTAAGTTCACTGACAAAGTTTAAGTACTCATCGACAGTCATATCGGTATAAAGCGGCGGATTCTCCGGCAAATAACCGATACGCTTTTTGACTTCATTCGGCTCCTCAGATATGTCGTATCCGGCTACTTTTACAGTCCCCTCGGTTGAAGCAGATAGCCGGTTATCATATTCATAGTTGTAGACTTACCCGCTCCGTTCGGCCCAAGGAAACCAAGAATTTCTCCTTTTTCAACCGTAAAATTCAGGTTGTCAACAGCTAATATTTGACCATATCTTTTGGTCAAATTCTGTATTTCAATCATCTGGTTTCTTCCCTCCTATTTATATTTGTCCTGAAAATAGCAGCACACTATTCTATTATCATAAATTAATTTTAATAAATTGTGAACAATTTGTAACTATTAGTTATGCGACATGTAAATCTAAAGGAAATCCTCGTGACTGCTAATTCAAGGCCGATTCATTTTAATTTACACAAAATTCACTATGCAAAAATTAATTGTACCGACGTCCGTATTATATAGCTTTTTATCATCCTTTTCAAGTAATATTTAAATTTTATACATTATTATCCACTAAATCAATTTTTTAAGATAAAAATACCCGGGTATAATAAATTACACCCGAGCAGTATGTCTTAATCAACAGGTATTGTTGCTTTTTGCCTGCTATTTATTTTTCAAAACATCTTTTACCTTTTCCACTATATTATCAGGCGTTAATCCATACTTTTTGAGAAGTTCATCCGGTTTTCCGGACTTCCCGAATCTGTCCATAACTCCAACCATCCTCATCGGAACAGGGCAGGTTTCCACCAAAACCTCAGCCACAGCACTACCCAGCCGCCGATAATATTGTGTTCTTCACAAGTGACAATTGCACCGGTTTCAGTTGCAGCCTTGATAATGATATCCCTGTCAATAGGCTTTATTGTATGAATGTTGATAAGTCTGGCATTAATTCCCTCACGTTTTAAAATGTCCGCTGCCTCAATAGCCTTCGATACCATAAGTCCCGTCGCAATTATTGCAACATCATTGCCTTCCCTTAACGTAACTCCCTTGCCCAACTCAAATTTGTAGCTCTCATCAAAAATAACCGGTACTGCAAGCCTGGTAAGCCTTAAATAGAAAGGTCCCGGCGTCTTGTAGGCCGCTATTGTAGCATGCCTAGCTTCAACGGCATCGGCAGGACTGACAACCGTCATGTTGGGTATAACCCTCATGAGCGCTATATCCTCAATAGTCTGGTGGGATGCTCCGTCTTCTCCTACAGTAAGTCCGGAGTGAGATGCTCCGATTTTTACATTCAGCTGCGGATAGCATATGGAATTTCGAACCTGTTCAAAAGCTCTTCCCGATGCAAACATTGCAAAGGTACTTGCAAACACTACTTTCCCGCAGGAAGCAATTCCTGCCGCAGCTGCCATCATATTCGCCTCTGCAATACCCATATTGAAGAACCTTTCGGGATATTTCTTTTTGAAAATATCGGTTTTTGTTGATTTTGACAGGTCAGCATCCATAACGACAATTCTCGGATCGGAACCAATTTCCGCCAAAGTTTTTCCATAAGCTTCTCTTGTTGCAATCTTTTCCTGCATAATTATTCCCCCTCCAATCCTGCAAGTATCGCATCCAGCTCTGCTATTGCCTGGTCTCGTTGTTCTTTGTTTGGAGGTGAGCCGTGCCAGTCTGCTTTATTTTCCATAAAGGAAACACCTTTACCCTTTATAGTCTCGGCAATTATCATAGTTGGCTTGTCTTTAGACTTTTTAGCCTCACAGACAGCATTGGATATCTGCATAAAGTCATGTCCGTCAATTGTAATGACATTCCACCCAAATGCACGAATCTTGTCTATAACCGGCTCAGGAGACATTACCTCCGTAATATTGCCATCTATTTGCAAATGATTGTAATCCAGAAAAGCTATAAGATTATTGAGCTTGTAGTGGGAAGCCGCCATAAGCGCCTCCCAAACTTGACCTTCCTGTATTTCACCATCTCCGAGCATAGCATAAACATAATAGTCTTTTTTATCGAGTTTTCCTGCAATCGCCATTCCCACTGCTGCCGATATCCCCTGCCCCAAAGAACCGGTAGACATATCCACTCCCGGAACATATCTCATGCTGGGGTGTCCTTCAAGAAAACTGTCTATATGTCTGAATTTCGAAAGCTCTTCTACAGGAAAAAAACCTTTTTCCGCAAGAGCTGCGTATAGTGCAGGAGAGCAGTGACCTTTAGACAAAACAAACCTGTCCCTGTCTTCCCATGCCGGATTTTTAGGATCTACACGCATTTCGTTAAAATATAGGACTGTCATTATATCTGCACTTGAAAGCGATCCTCCGGGATGCCCCGATTTGGCATTATAAACCGCTTCAATAATATGTCTTCTGATTATAGTAGAATACTTTCTAAGCTCGTTTAATCTCTTCTCGTCCATCAGAACAACTCCTACAAATTTTTTTATATTAGTATACTACAGCAAAAGGTTTTAGTCTATAGTTTTATACAATAATTGGGTATATTTTTTGAGGCGAGCTCACTCATAGGTTTTAAACCCTTCTCCCAAAACCTCTCTTATATCTGTCAGTACAATGAAGGCCTTTTTGTCAATTTCTCGAACAATTTTTTTTACCATGGGAATTTGTCTTCTTTGCACCACGCAAAAAAGAACTTCTTTGTCGCTCCCCGTAAACATACCTTTACCTTTAAGCGCCGTCACCCCCCTGTCCAAATCCTTCATTATGCTTGAAGCTATCTTTTCAGGAAAATCCGAAATGATTAAGAGAGCCTTGGCAAAATTTACTCCTTCCAAAATAGCATCAATGATTTTGGAACTAATGTAAAGTGTAACTATGGAGTACAAACCAAGCTGAACGCTTTTAAATACAAAAGCGGCAAATACTATTATGCCGGTATCAATAAACAGTAATGTCTCTCCCATTGTAAATGCCGGTACAATATGATTTACTATTCTTGCCGCAAGGTCAGTTCCCCCGGTTGTCGCTCCTGATCTAAACACAAGACCCAATCCTATTCCCAGTAATAGCCCTCCAAATATAGAATACAGCAAAATATCCGGTGAATACAGATAATCCTCGGCGCTTGTAAGATAGTTGGCGACAAAATAATCCGTCAGCGGCTGCGTTGTATCTATCAACAATGATAGAAGAATGGTCCCGTACAGCGTTTTAATAATAAACCTTTTTCCGATAAGTTTAATCCCCATCAAAACAGAGGTATATTCAGAACCAGCATTGCAATACCTACGGGTATTTTTGCATCTGTAAGGTAATATATTATAGTGGCTACTCCGCTTATACCTCCGGGTGCAATTTTGTATGGCACCATAAAAACGTTGATTGAAATTGCCGTAATAAGCGAGCCTATAGTTATTAATAAATAATCTTTCAATTCTGTTAGGAGCTTTTTTATATCTTTCATTTTCTACCTCAACTCACAAAGATTCAAAAAATGTCTTTTTATCATTTCTTATGCTTGCTACTTTTATCATACCCACAAAAATCAAGTTCAACCCATTTTTTAGCCCAAAGTAATTTTTGTTGCCGCCTCCAATGTTTAAAAGTATGAGCAAGTATGCAAAATTATATTGGGATACACACTTTTATTTTCCGTAAATTATATGCTATAATGTGTTGGACATATTAACAGGGTAAAAGAATATCTTTTAAATTCATAATAAGACTTTAAGGAGAGTATTCATGAAAGTTCTTCATTTAATAGGCGGAGGAGATGTGGGTGGAGCTAAAAGCCATGTTCTCTCCCTGGTCAGAGAACTTAGCAAAAATATAAATGTCAAACTTATCAGTTTCAGGACAGGTGCTTTTGCGGACGACGCCCGCGCAATGGGTATAAATGTGGAGATAGTAAAGACAGGCACCATTTTTTCCGATGTACGCAAGGTTCTAAGCATCGTAAGGGAGGAAGGATATGAACTTATCCATTCCCACGGTGCAAAAGCCAATATGGTCGCGGTTTTCGTAAAAAAGCTTACCGGACTTCCCGTAGTTACAACTGTCCACAGCGACTACAGACTTGACTATTTGCAGAATATTCTGAAAATGTTTTCCTTTGGACTTATAAATACGCTGTCATTGAGATTCCTTGACTTTTATATAGCTGTATCCAAAAACTTTAAAACAATGCTTATAGAGAGAAAGTTCAGTCCCCAAAATATTTTTACCGTTTATAACGGCATCAATTTCAACCAGGAAATTAATCCTTTGCCAAAAGAGGAATTTCTAAAAAAATATAATCTAAAATTTGACAAAAACGATGTTATCATCGGAATATTGGCGCGGCTCGACCCTGTAAAGGGCTTGGATATATTCCTAAAGGCAGCAAGCGTTGTAATTAAAAACAACCCGTCTGCAAGGTTTTTGATAGCGGGCGACGGACCCGAGAGGAAATCTCTCGAAAAAAAGGCTGCTTCTTACGGCCTTCAAAACAATGTCTTCTTTTTAGGTTTCGTAAACAAGCCTTATGATTTTCTAAACTGCATAGATATTAACACCCTTACTTCACTAAGCGAAAGTTTTCCCTACGCAATCCTTGAAGGTTCGCTGTCAAAAAAAGCCACCATTAGCAGCAACGTTGGCGGTATTTCAGACCTTATCGAAAGCGGGATAAACGGTTTTCTATTTGAACCGGGGGATTACAAGACCTTGGCAGGTCACATATTGACCCTCATAAATGATCCCTCTCTAAGAAGAAAAATGGGGGAAAAGATTCATGAAAAGGCGAGCACCTATTTTTCTTTGGACAATATGTGCAAAACGCAGCTTGAAATATATGAAACAATACTTCTTAGAAATTTTCGAAACAGCAGATCCAAATACCGTTATGATGCCATTATCTCCGGCTATTACGGCTTTAAAAATATCGGAGATGACGCCATGCTTATGGCAATAATTGACAACCTCCGCATGTACCGAAAGGATTTAAGGATTCTGGTCCTTTCCAGAAACCCCTTAGAAACAGGACTTGTATACAATGTTGACTCAATAAACAGGTTCAACCTCCTTAAAATCCTTCAAATCATGAGAAATTCAAAACTCTTTATAAACGGCGGAGGAAGCCTGATTCAGGACAATACCAGTACCCGTTCTTTGGTGTATTACCTTGGAATGATATGGCTTGCTAAAAAGATGGGTATGAAGGTAATGATTTACGCCAACGGAATAGGACCTTTGAATAAAGACAAAAACCGAAAGCTTACAAAGAAAATCGTAAACCAGGTGGATGTCATTACTTTAAGAGAAGAGCTGTCCTTTGAGGAATTGAATAACCTTAAGATCATTAGACCCAATATTAAAATAACTGCCGACCCTGCATTCACCATAATGCCCGAAAAAGATGAGCGCATAAATCAGCTTCTCTTAGATGAGGGAATTGATCCGAAAGAGCAGTTTGTCGGCATCTCCGTCAGAAAATGGGGCGAACACGAAAAATATGAAGCTGTAATTGCCGAGCTTGCTGACTATATAGTCGAAAAATACGGCGTAAAACCCCTTTTTATTGCAATGCATTACCCGGGTGACCTTGCAATAATTCAAAACATAATGTCGAAAATGAAAAACAAGAGCTTTGTAATAACCCGTAAACCCACTGTTTCAGAGATGCTTGGAATAATCGGGAAAACTCAAATGCTCATTGGAATGCGTCTTCATGCTCTGATTTTTGCCGCAAGCCTTGGAATTCCTGTGGTGGGAATGGTATATGAGCCAAAGGTTGAGGGCTTTATGCAGTACGTCAAACAGGTATCGGCAGGCCATGTAAACTCCCTTGAACTCTCGCATTTGAAAAGAATAGTGGATGAAACCTGGGAAAACAGGGAGTCCATCAAAAAAGAATTGGAGAAAACCACTGCTCTTCTCAAAAGCAAGGCTCTTGAGAATGCCAAAATTGCAATTGAGATGCTTGATGAAAAACCTCTATAAAAGAAAAATATTTTAAAGCAAGAAGGAGATTTTTATGCGTAACACAGTCAATATACTCGGCATACCCGTTGATAACGTATCCATGGCCGAGGCTTTAAATATTGTAAAGGGTTTTTTGAACGAGGACAGGGTTCACACAGTTTACACCCCAAACTCGGAAATAATGATGGCAGCCCAAAGAGACCCGGAACTAAAGGAAATACTTTGTCAAGCCGACCTTTTGGTGCCTGACGGTGCCGGAGTTGTACTGGCATCCAAAATTAACGGCTGTCCTTTAAAAGAACGGGTTGCAGGTTTTGACCTGACAAATATGCTGTTTTCGGATGATACGTCAAAAAATATCAACTACTTTTTCTTCGGAGGTAAACCGGGAGTAGCAGAGGAAGCATACAAAAACCTTTTAGACCGAAGAATAAACATTAATGTTGTTGGGATACGAAACGGATATTTCACAAAAGATGAAGAGGATGAAATAATCCGCCAAATAAACAACTCCAATACCGATGTTTTATTGGTTGCTCTGGGTGCCCCCAAACAAGAGAAATGGATTCATGAAAACAAGAAAAAGCTCAAAGTCAAGCTATGTATCGGTGTAGGCGGTACCTTAGATGTGCTTTCCGGCAGGGCAAAGCGTGCTCCGGTTTTCTTTCAAAAGCACGGCTTAGAATGGCTTTACAGGCTCTACAAAGAGCCATGGCGTTTTGTAAGGATGATGGATTTGCCCCGTTTTATACTCCGAGTCATTGCCAACAGAATAAAGCCTAAAAGGGCATAATTCTGTTTTGTCCAAATTATGCAATAAAGCGGTGTAATTAAAAAATCGGTACAAAAAATAAAGGAAGCTAATGCCCCTTTATTTTATCCACGGTAAAAACTATTCTATTGTGTACGGCCCTTTTACAAGAACCCATGCCTTCTCACTGGTAACTCTCAGGCCCCTTCCGTCATCCCTCGATACCAACAACAGATGATTTAAAGGTACCTCATCATCGGTATTTATATCCGCACCTGTACCTGAGGTGATATCCGAAAGACCTCCGCCTTCCCCTCCTATTGCCAAGCTTTCCCGCCCCTTAATATCAATTCGGCGCTGGCACCCGCAATAAGTACTTGGTCCTTGTTCAATTCCAATGCTTCAAATTTGCCGTACTTTTCAATCTCTTCAAGTCTTTTCTCCGCTTCTTCCAGCTTCTTTGCCATCTCTTCAAACTTTGAATCCACATAGCTTTGAGAAACCAAAGGCTCCTCTTCGGAACCGGGCTCCGCCGTAACCGAAGCATGGACCACCTGAGCAATATGTATGACTACTACGCTTAATATAGCTATCAAAATAACTTTTCTGGAATTTTTATCAAAAATTAATTCTTTCATCTTTTGTAACCCCCTCAATCTCTACATATCTATCAATCCAAAACTTATCGTCAGTGCCTCGTTAACCTTTTCCATCAGTTCGTCATCCAAATGTCCTATTTTCTCTCTCAGCCTTTTTTTGTCAATGGTTCGTATCTGCTCTAAAAGCACCACCGAATCCTTTGGAAGTCCATACTCCTTTGCACTCAGTTCGATGTGTGTCGGCAGCTTTGCTTTGTTTATTTGTGATGTAATTGCTGATGCTATAACAGTAGGACTATATTTATTTCCAATATCGTTCTGAACAATAAGTACAGGTCTTATTCCTCCCTGTTCCGAACCGATAACCGGACTCAAATCTGCATAAAATATATCTCCGCGTTTAATTACCACTCTCTTCCAACTCCCTGAGGCCTTCCTCATATTTTTGCTGCTGATCATTATCTGCTTCAAAGCAGATCTCTGCAAGTTTGACATTAATTTCAGCCATCTGCTGATAACCTTTTTTCAATTTATCCCTCATTTCAATTCTTCTTTTCTCACGTATATAAAGCTTCATTGCCTCCCGGACAAATTCACTTCTGTTAATTTTCTCCATTGCAACAATGGAATCAACCTCTTTAAGTAAATTGTCGGGAAGACTAATTAATATTTTCTTTAATTGTGCCAAAAGTAAAACCCCCACTTCTTTTTTTTGGGTTAAGACATAAAGAAAAATTCAAATGATGCACTTTTATGCCGCAAACAAAGAAATATATCATGTACTGTATACATTTTCTTTGTCAAAGGTTATTTACGGTAATCGCGAAGGCAGTAATTCTATAATTATATATATTAATTATAATATCTAACATATGCACGGGTCAAATTAAAATTTAATTACTTACCTTCAAACACCTATGTAATTCTTTCTAAAATATTTTAGTCTTAACAAAAGTGAATACCCCCACACATATTCAAAGCACCACAGGAATACTGTTTCTAAAGTTTAGTTTTTTGTTATTTGCTCCAACTTATACATAAAACTTTGATATTTGTTATCTATTAAAAAACAAAAGTGTATGTTTGTTAACCGAATCCGTATATTTTATTATATTATCAACTACATTATTATGACAATATTCCAAACACATTTTATTTATATTTTTTCTACATTTTTAAATTATATAACCACTATATTAAATAATTTAATACATTGTATATCTTTCCTTCTTTTAGGTAAACTCTGGGGATTCTCTTTCCTATTATACTTACAAGTTCATAATTAATTGTTCCGACACTTTTAGCCAAGTCTTCGACTTTTATCTCTTTATCTTTCTGCTTCCCTATAAGCACAGCCTCATCTCCGACATTTACATCTCCTTCAATATCCGTAATGTCCACCATGCACTGATCCATACAAATTTTCCCTACAATAGGAGCCAACTGACCGTTTAGAAGCACCTTTCCCTTGTTGGTAAGAAGCCTCGTATATCCGTCGGCATATCCTATAGGTATGGTTGCTATCCTGCTGCTCCGGCTTGTTCTAAATATTCTTCCGTAGCTAATGCAGGTGTCCTTTTCCACGTCCTTTACAAGTATGACATTGGCTTTCATAGCATAGCAGGCCTTAAGTCAATTTTTGATTTATCCACTTCATCCGAAGGATACAATCCATACAATGCTATCCCCGGCCTTACCATGTTTAGGTGCATTTCGGGAAACTCAATCAGTCCGGCACTGTTGCATACGTGCTTGACCGGAATGTACACTCCTATCCTGTTAAGTTCGCTAACTATACTCATAAATCTTTCAAACTGCATATAGGTGTAAGATTTATCGGTTTCATCCGCCGATGCAAAGTGGGTGAACAAACCTTCAATAATGATACCCGGCAGCTTGCTTATTTGCACCACATTCTTAACTGCGCTGTAGCCCGGCATAAATCCAACCCTGGTCATACCGGTATCAATCTTTATATGAATCTTAACATTTCTATTGTGCTTCACAGCCGCATCCGACAGAGCTTCTGCCAGATCGTGACTGAAAACCGTCTGGGTAACATCGTTTAAAATAATCTCTTCTGCCCGTATGGGATCGGTATAGCTGAGTATCAGTATCGGAACATCGATACCGTGTTGACGAAGCTGTATGGCTTCGTCCAGCATAGATACTGCAAAACGGGTAACACCATTTTCCAAAAGCGTCCTGGCAACCTCCATTACACCATGCCCGTATGCATCAGCTTTAACCACTCCCATTATCTCAACCTTTTTGTCAACAATTCGTCTGATTTCTTTTACATTATGGGCAATATTATCCAGATTAACCTCAGCCCATGCCCTGTTGAATTTATAGTCCATTTCCATTCCCTCTTTGATGTCTATATATGCTTTTATATATATAAATATGAATTATTTTTATATAAGTGATTTTATTGCATAGGGAATTTCTCCTGCCAAATCCCCTGCAACAAGACCATGCTCCCCTTTTACACTTGCAACACGGTCACCGCAAATTCCATGCAAATATACGCCGGCTACTGCTGCATCAACCGGCTCCAGTCCTTGCCCGATAAAACTTGCAATCATCCCGGTAAGAACATCTCCCGTTCCTCCGGTTGCCATTCCCGAATTGCCCGTAGGGTTTATAAATAATCTTCCGTCGGGAGTTGCCACAATGGTTTTAGCTCCCTTCAGTACGGTTATGACGCCCCACTTTTGGGAAAATACCTTTGCTGTCTTTACCCTATTTCCTTGCACCTCGCCGATACTTATGCCATAAGCCTTGCCATTTCACCGGGATGGGGAGTGAAAACCATTGGTGCCTTACTTCTATTTAACACCGACAAATCCTTGGATATCAAATTTAATCCGTCGGCATCTACCACCAAGGCACATTGCAGTTTTCAACAACGCTTAGTACCACATCCCTTACACCTTCTTTGGATGACAAACCGGGACCTATAGCAACCGCGTCCATCTTTTCCATATGTCCCAGAAGCTCGGGCACACACGCTCTAGTAAGAAAGCCTTTGTTTTCATCTTCCAAAGGAATCGTTACAGCTTCTGTCAATTTACATTCATATATAAAGGACAGCGTCTTAGGAACACCAAGGTACAAAAGTCCCGTCCCGGAGCGCAAAGACGCAGTTCCGGCAAGGCATCCGGCTCCCGTCATTCCCGTGGAGCCTGTTATAACAAGTACTCTTCCATAATCGCCTTTATTGCTGTTTCCGGTCCTTTTGGGTATTAATTTTGAAACCGTTTCTCCGTCTATGACATAACTCTTTATATCAAAATTTTGAGCTGCACTGTCAGGAATACTTATATCCGCCACTACCAATTCTCCCGCAAATTCACATCCGGGATGCAGGTAGTGTCCGAATTTCGGGAAGCCAAAGGTAACAGTCTTGTACGCCTTTATGCATTCCCCTTCTATTGCTCCAGTTTCGCCGTCTACTCCCGACGGTATGTCAACGGCAATAACAGGTACGTTTTTTTGATTTATAAGTCTTATAATATCTGCCTTAAAGCCTTTGATACCGCCTTTAAGACCGGTACCGAAAATGCCGTCCACCACAAGTTCTGCCTTTTCAAGTCTTGCCTCTACATCATTCAACTTGCCGCTTTCTAAGACCTCCACCGTTTCTATCCCCATACTTTCCAGTATGTCAAGATTTATCCGGGCATCACCGGCAATATCCTTCTTTTCTGCCAGCAAAAAAACAACAGTATTTGCCCCTTTATTGCAAAGATGCCTTGCAACTGCAAAGGCATCCCCACCATTATTCCCTTTCCCGGCAAATAATACTATATTCTTATTTATTACACTTCCATAATCCTTTAGGATTTCATCAGTCATTCTAATGGCCGCATTCTCCATTAGCACAATCCCCGGAATCCCAATGCTTTCTATAGTATATGAGTCAATTTTTCTCATTTGCACAGGCGTAACAACCTTCATGTCTATACCTCCGTCGCATTGAGTTTTTCGGCATCTCTTTTATTACCGTAAGTTTTGTTAAAATACTCATTATCCAGTTTTTGCAACTCTTCTCCTCCAAGAAGGTCATGAAAATACGTGTAGATTTCGTTGTCATACTCCGTAAGACCTTCTTTCTCGTCAATATAGCTTGCCAACTGCTTTCTGGTTTTTTCAATTAGTTCTTCCAATTCCTTTACCCTAAGTTGATTTTCCCGCATCTTAAAGTACACCGAATTTATCGTGCACTTTAAAAGTTCCATGTTTGCTTCCCGAATTCTTTCGGGCATATTATGAATTTCAGCCTCTATACTTTCAATTCTTACGTTTATCTGATTTATTTCCTTCTCGCATTTTTCCATTTCTTCTTTCGATTGCTGATCGTTTTTGTCAAATACTTCAGGAGTAAGCTTTATTATCTTGTCCAGATAGCTTTTTTTTCGGGACAGAATCTCCTTTTTCTCAAAAACAAGGCGGGATTCTTCCTTCAACAACTCTTTAAGTTTTTCCTCTTTCTCAATAATTTCTTTTGCTTTTTCCGTGTTCTTGAAAATGGTATGCCATCTTTCATCCAGTATAAGTATAGGTATATTGTATTTCCTTAGTGCCGACCAGTCAAATTCTCCCTTTTTGCTTTGCCTGCGCTTAAAAAAATCAAACATACAATCACAACCAACCTCTCCTAAGCCTTTCATACCATTATTAAAAAATTTGTCCATATAACTGTATCGGCATAATTGCATGTTTTTATTAATCCATTTCCGAAAGCTTTCTGCTCTTTAATTCGGCCAAGTACGTTGCAGAGGCTAATATACCCAAAAGCACCCAAAACATAACCATGACTCTAGGATAATACCAACTATATTCCACCAGGGAAGTCACCAAAATTCCGCATAAAGCTGCCGTTCCTGCCGCAAGTATGGTTTTAAGACACTGGCTTGAATTATATATACCGATAACAGAATTCTTTATTGTTCTGTAAATATACCACACAAAAGTAATAATTCCGACAAGCCCTATTTCAATCCAGATTTGCAAGTACAGAATATGGGTATGAGGCGGAACTGCTTTGGTATACAGTTTGTAATTCTGAATCAGTTGCCTGAATATGTCCGAACCCAAACCAACTCCCGATACCATATACTCTTTTAACATTGGTTCCACAGTCTGGAGAATCTTGATTCTGGTCTGGGCTGAAGTATCCTGCGAAGCCCTGAAAATGGTAAGAATTCGTTTGTAAACATATTGGGGAAGAAAAGGTATCATCATTACCCCTCCCAACAATATAAAGGGCAAAAGTCTTTTATTAAGCAAAAACGTTATCACTACTACCGAAACCGCAAACCCTATCCATGAAGATCTGGAGCCGGTAAGAAAAAGTGCAAGCGCCGGCGGCAACGCCATAGCTATAAATACCATTTTTTTGAAGAAAGTTTTCGAATTCAAAATCACGCTTACATAAAACGGAAGCGCCATTATTAGTATTTCTCCGAAATTATTCGGGTTGCTCATAGTGGCATAAATCCTTCCCGGCATACCCTGATTCATCTCAACATCAGTAAGGGACGGGTCAAAAACAACTGCTCCGCTAATCGACTGCCACAATCCGAAAAGCCCTATAACCGTAATACCAAAAAGCATCATCTCAATAATTGTTTGAAGGGAATTTTCATTTTTGACAGTACTGACAATTACCAAAACAAACAAAAAACAAGCTATATAAAACAACAAATACTTAATACTGCTTGAGATATTCATGGAAGTAGCAAAGGAAACAGCTACAGCCGTCATAAACAATATGAGAGTGTAATCCAATGCCTTGAAATTAAACATCCAGTGTCTTTGAATTACGGTATTTATAAAAATCAGGAAAACAAGAAACAATGCTATTGCCACATTGTAAATATTATTCCACTTCTCATGAGGTACTACCAGAATGGCTATTAAAAACAGGCCTACTATGCATTCTATTCTTTGCAGCAAAATTTTAATGTTCTTATTGCAATGCTACCTAAAAAGATTTCTTCATACTTCTGATAAAAACTCTTTAAAATTTTGAAGGTACTTCAAAACAGCCGTTTATTATACGGAAAACCCAAGAATGTTCCCACCACCGGGCCATTTTACCTTTCCTTATAAAAAAACCGATTATCGCACTGTTATGCAAAATCTCCGTTATCGATTTTGCAATATACGCAGTCAGACTGTTCTCATAAAAACTGTTCAGCTTCCTAAAAAAATTAATGACAGAGGTGACAACCTTTTTTAAGATACTGCTTTCATATGAGGTGTTTATCACCTGTATCACAAAAAAACCGGCTTTAAAAGCACACTATCATGAAGCAAAGCTCATTACCCCTTTTTCTCTAATCTATCAATCCTGCCCATAAAAATAGCATTTCCCACTTTCACGGTCATTGACTTTCCTATCTGATAGTCCATTCCATCAAAAATAACCCCTCCGAGGTCACTTGGAACTCCTGTAGCTTCAAGGGTAATATGGTAGGACACATATCCCGGCATCGAGCCCGCAACAACTCTGCCGTCGTCCGTCTTTACAAAAGATATTGAATCGGCTATTTTAATATCCGTTACCTTTCCCAAAATCGCTCCACGGTCAAAATCTCTTGCTATATCGCCAATCTTAACGGCTTTTACCGCAAACTCGGGAGATTCTTCCCAATAAAGCCCGACTATATAACTCTCGCTCTTTGCTGCAATAGGCGTTACGGAACCTGACCTGAAAAATTTGGCCCATACTCCCGCAATTCCTGCAACCAATACCACCAAAACCAAAATATCGATTATGCTTACTTTACCAAACAGCTTTCCTTTACTGTCAATAATCATACTCTCAACTCTCCTTGTAAAGATTTAAAAAATCAAGCTATTTTTTGTTCAAGCTTTCCTCGTATAAATTATATGTTTCCTGGGCAACTTTATCAAGATTAAATTTCTCCCTGACAGTTTTTAGTGCATTTTGACTTAAAGCACCTCTAAGCTCACTGTCTCCCATAACTTTGATTATGGCATCTGCAAGACCATTATGGTCATTGTACTGTACAAGTATGCCGCAGCCCGTTTCCTCATTTATAATATCACGGTTTCCCCCCATGTCGGTGGCAATAAGCGGCACTCCACAAGCCAACACTTCTATAATAAGAAAGCTTAGCGCCTCATGTTCGGAAGAATTTATATAAAGGTCGCATCCATATATAAGGTTTTTTATATCCTTCCGAAATCCTGCAAATATTACAACGTCAGAAAGTCCCATATCCTCAACCTGCTTTTTGCACTCCTCAAGCAAAGGTCCGTCATTTGACAGGATGCACTTAAACTTTCTATCGGTCATCTTTTTGAGCTCATAAAGAGCATTGATTAAAAACTTATGACCCTTGTCATGGGCAAATCTTGAAGCACACAGCATTACAAAAGCATCGTCATCTATTTTAAACTCTTTCCTTACCGTTGATTCCACCGGTTCACTCCAGTATTTTACATCTACTCCGTTGAATATTACTTTAATCTTTTTCGGACTTATGCCGTTGGAAATCATCATTTCCCGTCCCCGGTTGCATACGGCAATAATGTTGGATTCCAAAGGAGTAATAATTCTGTTGGCCAGCCGGATGGGCAAATTATTTTCCAAGATAAAGTGATTTGTATACATTACCTTAACCTTCGGATTGATGATGCGGGACAGCATGGCTATGTAATTCTCCCTTAAAAACTGTGTATGAATAAGATCTATGTCAAGCTTTTTGCAAAGCTTTACAAGACTCAAAACCGCTTTTATATCAAAAGGATTCCTCATCTCAATCCTGTATGTCTCAACCCCCAAAGCCTCAAGCCTTTCCACCAAAAGCCCGTACTCATTATAGGCAAAATAAGCTTTTATTTTACTGTTATTAAGTTTTTCAATGAGGGTTTGCACATATCTTTCCGTTCCACCTTTCCGGCATGGTTTAGCAAATATAGCACCTTTATCATTGTATCATCTCCGCCATCCATATTGTATCATATTTCCCCATGCTAGACCTTTCTTCCGTCCCTATATTTTATAACCTTCGCAGGATTTCCACCCACTATGGCATATTCGGGCACATCTTTTGTGACAACAGCTCCCGCGCCGACAATAGCTCCCTTGTGAATCGTGACTCCCGGAAGAACAATCACTCTTGCCCCAATCCAAACATCATCCTCTATAACCACAGGCCTTTTGGGGTCTGTCTGAAGCCTCATGGGAATATCCAGCCTGTCGTGTTTGTGGTTTTGTGTAAATATCATAACATCGGGTCCAATCATAACGTCATTTCCTATTTTTAAAGGACCGTTCACCCTGCAGTTAAGTCCCAACCCAGAGTTGTCCCCAATTTCTATATCCCTGCCGGAGGAAAATAAACCCCATGCTCAATATTTACGTTATTTCCCGTCCGCTTAAAAATCCTTCTGCATAAAAAACCCCTTATCTTTTTTGAGCCAAGGCTGTATGGCGTATCCGACCCCGGCAAGTGCCGCGCAATCAAATAGTATAGGCCAAGGCAAATATAATAGCGTAACTTTTTCATAAATCCCCTTCCCCTATTCAATATATAAAATTATTATACTTGTAAGCGCCCAGAGAATTATGTTTATCATAAGAGGTATGTCCGACAAAACAGTCTCTTCGGGACTTCCACCCTCTTTTTTCCTGTATATGATATACTGATACCTGAAAATACCGTACAATACATAGGGTATTGTCAACATCATGTAGTAGTTGTCACTGCTGCTCATAAAAGTATAGAGGGAGTATGCCATTACAGTACAGGCTGTAACAATGGAAAGCATATTGTCTATAAACTCCAACGAATACTCATCCAGTATCTTTCGGTGGGAATTTGCACCGCTTTCCAATACCACAAGCTCGTTTCTTCTCTTGCTGAATCCCAAAAACAGTGACAAAAGCAGAGTACACAACAAAATCCATGGAGAAATATACACCTTTATGACCAGAGCTCCTCCAATTACCCTAAGGAGAAATCCCAAGGCTATCGACATTACATCGAGGATAACCATGTGCTTAACCTTTATGGAATAGAGTATGTTGTTGCCAAAATACAAAAGCAAAACAACCGCAAAAGTTATATCCAGCATGAAGGCCGCAATTACAGCCACCGGCAACAGTCCTCCAAGAAATACCAATGCCTCCGTTTTACTTATCTTACCCGATGCTATGGGTCTTAACTTCTTTTTTGGATGGAGTTTGTCCTTTTCTGCATCTATTACGTCATTTATGATATAAACGCAGGCCGAAATCATACAAAAGCATAAGAAAGCCAATAGAACTTTTGCAAAATAGTCCGGCTCAAAAACGTGTTTTGCAAATATCAAAGCCGCAAACACAAACAAATTCTTTATCCACTGCTTTGGCCTTGCAAGCTTGATATATCCTTTGATTTTGTCAAAAACGCCAATATTTCCGGCCTTATCCAAAGATTGGCTCAATCATTATCACTCCCAGAAAGCTTTGAGTATACTTCATTACATATTATTGTACAATAATATATTTAAAAAACATTTTACATTTTTATTTCATTGCTTCTTTGCATTTTAAGTAGCTTGACACTAGTCTCATATTATATCATTTGACGAAAGGTAAATCCAGTGTCTTTTATTACGGTAAGTTGACGGCTCTTTACACGTACTTGTTATTCTGCTACAATAGCTGCGTGTAAAATAGCTGGTGGTGATTAAAATGCTGGAATTGTTTAAGTCCATAAAACTCGATAAGGATTCAAGCACTCCTTTGTATATGCAGCTTAGCGATAAAATTGCCGAAATGATAGAGAGCGGCGTACTTCTGGCTGATTTGAAGCTCCCTTCCATACGCCGGATGTCATCTTTGCTGAATGTCAATTCGGTGACTATTGTGTCCTGTTACAAGCAATTGGAAGCAAACGGCTATGTCCACTCCCGGCCGGGTAGCGGGACATATGTTTCCGCCGTTGTGCCCAGCCACAGGATAAATTATTCAGACCGCAATATTATACTGGACGAACTCTATCAAATCGATGACTTGGATTTAATTAATAATGGACATATCAAAATCAATGAAAACACCATCAACTTTGCCAGCGCCACCCCCGAATCGAATCTGTTTCCGGTGGAAAACTTCAAGCTTGTTTTAAATGAGGTCCTCGACCGTGATTTAGGAAACGCTTTCGATTACCAGGACAGCCAGGGCTTTTATCCCTTGCGTTCATCCGTTTGCTGCCTCTTGGAAAAGAGAGATATTACCTGTTCGGAAGAAAATGTTCAAATAATTTCAGGAGCTCAGCAGGGAATAGATATAATTGCCAAAGCTCTCTTAAGGCAGGGCGATTATGTAATTACCGAAAGTCCAACCTACACGGGAGCAATAGCAGTATTTAAATCAAGGGGCGCTGAGATTGCCGGTGTTCCCTTGACCGGTGACGGTCCGGATCTCAATATTCTTGAGTACAACCTTAAAAGTATAAACCGAAGCTCATTTATATAATTCCGTCCTTTCAGAATCCTACGGGAATATCATATTCGAATGAAAAAAGAAAGGAAATTTTGGCACTCGCAGAAAAGTATAATGCTTATATTATCGAAGATGATTACGTGAGCGGATTGGACTTTGAAAATATGGATTTTAAACCTATTAAATCCCTTGATAAATCCGACAGAGTTATTTTTCTCAAAAGCTTTTCCAAGATTTTTATGCCGGGGTTAAGACTTGGCTTTATGGTTGTGCCGTCAGGTCTTAAAGGATATATTATAGAGGCAAAACACGCAACGGATATATCCACCTCCGGACTTATACAACGGGCTTTTGACCTTTATATAAGAAAAGGGATGTGGGACGAGCACTTTAAATTAATGTTTGATATCTATAAAGAAAGGTATTACAAAACCATAAAAGCTTTAGAAAGTTTCCTTCCGCAAAATGTTCAATTTCACAAGCCCGGAGGAGGCTTAAATATATGGCTTGACCTTCCTTCAAGCTGCCTGGTCAGCAGCCTGTTAAAGGCTGCGTCTGCCGAGAATATTGTTTTTGCTCCCGGTAGAATTTTCTACAGCAGCACGCCAACCAAGCTAAATAACATTAGATTAAGTTTTGCTGCAGTTCATACTGGTGAAATTGAAAGGGGCATTAAAAAACTTTCCGAATTGATTTCATATTTTGACAGAAGCAAGTCTTTGACAGGTAACGTTCCAATACTGTAAGCATATCAAAAACTATGTATTCGCCGGCAAGGTATATTGCTGCCTACCCATATACCGGTCTTTAGTTTCTTAAATATGCTTGCCTTTGGACATAACCTCTAATAATCCCTATTCTTAAGTGTCTTGTAATACTTATACAAAAGACTGTCAAGTTCAACTTCGATATTTTGAATCTTTGACTTATCCAAGTCATATTTGCGATTAAAACAATTAATCAGCTTGTTTTTTTCCATTATTTCATTTTTCAGCCGTTGTGCATTGTCATTCATTCTATACACCTCCTTACACAACTTGTGGCAAATCCTTCTAAATCCCGGATTCCATTATATAATAAAATTGCTATAAATATCAATATTTTAACACAAACTTCATGTATTATTAATATAAATTTAATATTCCATTAATTATACGAACCAAGTTAAAGCATACTCTGTATTGTATGTCGCAGAGCATGGCATTTATGACATATTAGAAAATAGAGCCGGTTTTACTTTTCTTAGCCCCGATTATAACATATTTCCCTATATGGTTCCAATATTAGCAAATTCCTTCCTGCAGCTTTTATATTATCGGCAAAAAAAATATTACTTTAGTCGAAATTTTTCCTTTTCCATTATTTAATATAGAATATGTAAATCTCCAAAGATATGTGCAAACATTTTCATGTCATAAATTACAAATAAGCTCTATGAAACCTTTTAGGAAAAAAGGGATTTTCAAGCATTGCATATCATCCTCCATAGTGATATAATGATGTGAGGACATAATCCCTGCATACTTCTAAATTATAGAATTTCAAAGCTTTATAGAAAATTTGCAAAACCGGATATTCTGTTTTTACTCATTTCGCAAGTTACTTTTTTTCATTAGCTTTTGACAAGCTGTTTGGAAAATCTACAATTCAAAATTTGTACATTGTGTATAAACAGGAGGCGTCACTCTTGGATAAAGAATTGTTAGAACTACATAAAAGGAATAAATTAATGACTGCAATTTTTTGCATATGCGTTATGCTGGGATCTTTATCTGCTTACAAATACCCCATTACAATGATGGCTGTATTGAAATATGCTTCACCCGTTGCACTATTGATAGTTTTCCTTGTATGGAAAAAATTACAATTCCATATATAATGTATATTATAGCATTAGGTTTTAACTTTATCTCCTTTTTCATCATTAAAAGCACAACCAACTTCCCAAATTCTCTTGTTTTGTATTTGTCTATAGCAATTTTATCCATATATCATAATTACCGTCCGTTACTGCTAAACGGAATCATCGGTATATTCATACTAAATTATGCACTTCTTACAAAGCCGGGATATGCAGCTATAGACCGTTTTTCACCTAATGTATATTTTATCTTTTGCTTAATTGCATTGGTTTCTCAAAGCCGTATCGGCACTCAAATGTTTGCAAGAATCAGACAAGGGGCCATGGAAGCAGAGAATTCAAGAAAAAAAGCAGATGAGCTTTTGGAGAAGGTTTATCATACGGTGGAAATACTCAGAAAGTCAACTATAAACCTTCAGGGAAATGCAACATCTACAGGCACCATATCCAAAGAACTGGTATCATCCTTTAAAGAAATATCTTTGGGGATTGAAACACAAACAGCCAGTTTCAATGACGTTTTGGAAGCAATGCAGGATGTAGCAGCCACTGCCCGGGAAACAGCGGACGCTTCTTCCAATATGAGCCGGATGTCCAGAGATACAACTGAAGTAACTGGGGAAGGCCAGGTCAAAATGAAGATAATGTCCGATCAAATGCAAGAGATAGACCGGTTTGTTGAAAGTACATCCGCTGCAATCGGAAAAGTAAATGAAGAAAGTGTTAAAATCAACAATATTGTCTCTATGATAAAAGAAATTGCCAACCAAACCAATTTACTCTCCTTAAACGCTTCCATAGAGGCAGCAAGAGCCGGAGAACACGGCAAAGGTTTCTCTGTTGTTGCATCCGAAATTCGCAAACTGGCAATAAATTCACATAATGCTTCCGAACAAGTCAATGTTAGTATCAAACTTATCCAGGAAAAAATCCGCCAAGTAAATGAATTGGTTCAAAGCGGACTTGAAATAGTTGTTTCCGGCAAACAATCAGTAGGTACAGTGGAACAGCTGTTTAATCAAATCAAGACCAATTCTGAAGAAGTACTCAAACAAGCGGAGTCACTAAACTCTATAAATGAGCGGCTGCTGCAATCGGCCCATAAAGTTGCCGGAGAAATGGAGACAGTAGCCGCCATATCGGAAAAATCATCCGCTTCGGTCCAAGAAGTACTTGCCAATGCAGATATTCAGCAAAGCCAGATTGGCAGCATGATAGAAAGTATCGAAGAACTAACTGAATTAATGAAAACTTTAGACCGGGACATCAATCAATAATATATTTCACTATTTTTATCTATGGGCCCTTTTAAAGCCCATCATTGCCAACATTTCATCTTTATCGAGAGCACCCAGGACGAACATTAGTAAAAAGCCTATTACAATATTTCCGATAATGGTCAACGCAACTGTCCACGAGGGGCCGAGATTAAATATTGTGAAAAAGCTCTGAACGTATTTCCCAATTAAAAACATTATTATCCCCACCAAACCCGGCTTTAGTATCCAATTTCTAAAGTCAAGGGCCATTCCTGTTGTTTTGACTACCGTTGAAATATCCAGAATGCAAACGCATATGGAGCTTACTATCATACCCGCAATATATCCCTCTATTCCATATGCAGGAATGCAGTAAATCACAAAAACTATTCTTATTACATATCCCACGATGGAGTTCCTAAGAAGGATTCCCTGCTTCCCAAGGCCGTTCAATATCCCCAGTAGTGTCTGCTGAAGATAAATAAATATTCCGGTAAATGAGAGAAGATATAATATATGTCCGATATTTTCCTTTCTGTAAATCAAGTCCCCTATTGTGTCGGGAAAAAGCATGAATATCGCTGAAAATATAAATCCCATTATACATGTGAGCTGTATTGACTTTGACATCCTGTAGTTAACGGTTCTGTAGCTTCTTACGGACATTGCCTCCGAAATTGCAGGTACAAGGGTTGTTGCCAGGGCAGATGTCACAAGAGACGGAAAGAAAACGAGCGGCATAGCCATTCCCGTAAGCCTCCCGTATTCCTGTATACTGTTCTGGTAGGTCATTCCTCCTAAAACAAGCATTCTCGGGATTAAAATAAACTCAACGGTGGACATGATGGAAGTAATAAACCTGTTGAAGGACACCGGAATTGATATCTTCACGATTTCCCTGACAATAACTCGCTTCCTCATAAAGCCCTTCTTCGAGCTACTCATAGAAGCCCTTTTTTTCTTGAACTTGTATACAGCAACCAAAACCAACAGGTTTGAAATTTCACCCAGTGCCATTCCGATAGTGGCAAGGGCGCAGGCGTATTCCAGTCCTACATTTACAAAGTACCCCGCCATAGCCATAACCAAAGCTGTCTTCACAATCTGTTCCACAACTTGCGAACAAGCAGTGGGTACTACTTCCTGTATCCCGTAGAAATAACCCTTTAATGCGGATGCTGCTGCAATCACCGGTATGCACGGTATCAAAAGAAGCATTGAGTAATAAGTCCTTGAATCCTTCAATATTACATTGACAATAGGATTTATAAAAACAAGTATCAGCAGGGAAACCCCAAGCCCTGCCAATAGAACAATAGCCAAGGCGCAGCCCGTAATCCTCCTTAAGTTGACCTGGTGGCCTTTCGCCATTTCTTCTGCCACCATCTTGGAGACCGCTATTGACACTCCTGATGTCAAGGTGAGGATTATGAGGGAATATACAGGAGAAATAAGCTGAAACAATCCCATTCCTTCCGCACCTATAAGATTCGAAAGATATATCCTGTAAATAAAACCGATTATTTTAACTATAAAACTGGCTATCATTAAAATGACAGCACTGCCTATGAATGATTTTTTGGCCATTTTAGTCCTGAATTACAATAAATTGTCCTGATTATTATTATTTTATAATTCAGAAACTTATGACCAATATTACACCGAATTCAAAACTTATCCCTTTGCTCTTCTCTTAAGGCGCTCTGCTCTTCTCTCCTCAGCCTCTTCAAATTCCCTCTTTTCCTCTTCCGTTTCAAGTATCAGCGGCGGAACAGGAGCCGGTTTTCCTTCGCTGTCCAATGCCACAAAGGTAATATATGCCTGATTGGTCAGAATAACATTTCCAGTCTTTAAATTTTCAGCATATGCGCTTACTTTAACCTCCATAGAGGTCCTACCCACCCAAGTCAATTTAGCTTTAAGCATAACCAGCTCGCCCATACGTGCCGGATGTCTGAAATCCAGGCTATCTAGAGCAACTGTGGCTACAATCCTGTTTGAATGCCTTGATGCAGCCATTGCTCCTGCAATATCTATCCAGTGCATGAGCCTTCCTCCGAGAAGGTTTCCCAAAAGATTGGTGTCATTGGGCAGTACAAGCTCGGTCATTTCCACTTGTGACAGTCTGGGAGGCTTGCCCTCAAAATTTTCCTTATACTCTGTTGATATATCATGCATTATGCATATCTCCTTTCCAAGTCAAATATTATCTTCTATTTCCGAAGCATATCAAAAAACGGCATATAAAATGCCGCCTTGCAAACCACATAATTTATTTTTTGAAGACTATTACAAAGTTATTCCTACAGAGTTGATAAGGTAGTTCAATCTCTCCCCATCAAGCCCTTTGTTTATCTGTATTCCTTCAATGCTGAGGAGTCCGACGGGATATACCGGAACTTGGAAAACATCCTCCAAGTATTCCCGAAGTCCTTTTAACAACGAGCCTCCGCCAATCATATAAATCTTTCCTATTTTTTCTCCGTAACATCTCTTTTCATAGAAATCAAAACATTGGAACATCTGCCTTGCAATCTCGTCAATAACAGATTTGATGCTGTTGTGAATTTTCTCCTGCTCTTCATCGGCATTTATATCGGGAAGATCAATCCCTTGAATTTTTTTAAGCCTCTCGGCCTCTTCAAGCTTCTTACCCGTACTGGCTGCAATAGCCTCATCAATATTACTGCTTCCTCTCAAAATAACCTTGTTAAACTCCAAAACCTTATCCCTCAATATGTTTACTATTGTAGTCTCAGAACCGAAATCAACAACAGCAAAGGTACTCTGGCTAAGCTTGCTGTATCTTTGCTTTTTAAACCATGTTTCGCTCTCGGAAGCAATAATCTCCCTCCTAAAAAACTTTGCAGCACTGTTAGCAGGAATATCCACCGATATGGGCTTTAACCCCAATTCAATCAAAATGTCAATATAGCTCTGAATAATACTTTTTAAAACAGCGGTAACAAAAACCTTTATTTTATCAATTCCATCCTCCCTAAATTCCTGCAATACCTTATAATCTATCTGATGCGCATCGAGGTCTATCGGCATGCTTTGGGATATGGTCGTCCTGACAAGCTGGTTCATATCTTCCCCGGGAATCTTCTCAACAACAAAGACACGGGAAATAATATTCGTACCGGACATAACAATCTTCGCGCTCTTGGCTTTGACATTTATATTTTCCATTACCTTCTTTATTTCGTTGGTAACACTCTTGACATCTTTAATTGCCCCGTTTTTAATAGACCCTTTTGGAGTAGAAGCTATACCGAAATTTTTAATAAAAATTTCATTATTCCTGCTTAACTCCACTTCAACAATTTTTATATTCCTAAATCCGATGTCAATACTCAGAAGGTTGGTTTTAATGAAAGGAATTGTTACCATTTTATCTACTCCTTAAGTATTATTAAGATGACCTATATGATTATATTATCATCCATGTATTTTAAAATCAATATATTGAAATAATTAAGTTTTAAAATTGTAAATATAGTATATTTTATATGCTATGTTTTATTGCAATATTACATATTGCATTCGAAAAGTTCATCAAGCAAACCATAAACTTCATCCTGGGTTTCTGCTTTGAAGACTCTTTCCTTAATACGTGCAGCGTTGCGCATACCCTTTATATACCACGCTATATGCTTTCTCATTTCCCGCACACCGCACTTTTCTCCTTTAAGCTCCACAAGCATTCGCATATGTCTTTTCATTATGTTTACTTTTGTTTCCGGTGATATATTCGAATTAAATGTATATCCTTCAAGATGTTTTATTATTCCTTTGAAAATCCATGGATTTCCCTGTGCACCCCTACCAATCATTACCGCATCGCAATTGGTCTCGTCAAACATCCTCTTGGCATCTTCAGGAGAAAAAATATCTCCATTTCCTATTACAGGTATGCTGACAGATTCTTTAACCTGTCTTATGATGCTCCAGTCTGCCTTGCCGCTGTAGAACTGCTCCCTTGTTCTTCCGTGAACCGCAACTGCCGCAGCTCCGTTTTCCTCCGCAATCTTGGCTATTTCCACTGCGTTGACCCTGTTTTCGTCCCACCCTTTGCGTATCTTTACCGTGACAGGTTTAACCGAAGCCTTTGAAACCTCCCGGACTATTTTCCCGACCAAATCCGGTTCAAGCATTAATGCACAGCCATCGCCGTTCTTCGTTATCTTGGGTGTAGGACAACCCATGTTTATATCAATGATACAAGCATCGGAATCATTCAAACGTTCTGTTACATTTGCCATAATACTGGGGTCTGAACCGAAAATCTGAAGCGCAACCTTTCCCTCTGAGCCGTCAACTGCAGTAAGCATTTTCGTCTTCTCGTCATTATAGTAAATCCCTTTTGCACTTACCATCTCTGTATATGTCAACCCGCATCCCTGTTCTTTGCATAAAAGTCTGAAGGGAATATCGGTTATACCGGCCATGGGAGCAAGAAAAATATTGTTGTCTAGGGTTACATTCCCTATTTTCATATCCTTCCTCCTTTTATCTTAACATTCTAGTACAAATTTGTGAATAACATATAAATAAATTGCTGAAAATATAGCAATAAATTGCTAAAAATAGCTCCGTAAATATGCCCAATAAAACTGCAAAAAAAAGACTAAAGCTTTAATCTTCAATTACTCTTATTATAAATTAATCTTGTTACAAATCTCTATAATAATATTTCGAATTATTATATATCCTTTTTATATACCCTTGATTAAACCTTATTTCAAATTATTTTTTCCTAATATTTGCGGAAATAATGCCTGCTTGAGTTGCTCCTCGGATTTAAAACAAAGGAATGTATCCCATCACTTGCAGAAAAATGTTTATTCTCAACAGCAATATTTGCATTAAAAATTTCATCCAACTGAATTTTTACATGTTTATCCAGATTGGAAAATTCAACGCTGTAGCTAAAACCATCGGATAAAGTTTCCTTCTCTGTAATGCATCCCTCTACTCCAAATTGAAAAGCTGTCAACATACTGTAGACATGCAGGTCGTAGTTTAAAATCTCACCTACATTAAAATTTCTCGTTGAGTAAAATTTGAGTCCCCGGGTTGAGATATCGCTTACTTCCACTTCATGCCAGCGTATCCTGTCACGACTCACTGAAGCCATGCAGGTTGTGGCATTACCATAATGGCTATTCATCCAATTTTGAATACTAATCATCAGAAATCCCCCTTGAATTCTGGTTTGGACTCTTCTAGATATGAACTCCTATATACATTATCCGTATATACTATTCAAATGCATTTTATCCCCTAGGTTATTAAGATATTCCAATAGTATTAAAATATAATCAGAAGCGGGTACCCTTTCTAATACTATTTTACCACATTTTAAGGAGTGTGTCGAGGGTAAGCTTTTCACAAAGCTCTAAATTTTAAAGGCTGTAGAGAATTTGGCGTCCCGGGCAGGAATCGAACCCGCATCAGTGGAACCGGAATCCACCGTCTTATCCATTAGACTACCGGGACATTGATGGGTTTCTGTCATTAAAGTATTATAGTATATTTCTGAATTATTTACAACTGTCATTTACAAGTAATTTGCAATTAAATTTGCTCTACAGCAATTAAAATCACTTAAAAAGCGTAAAAAACCAATTGTTTATCATAAATCCAAGAGCATACCCCAATAAGGTTGTCCACAAGTACGCAATAAAGAAAACCAAAGTCTTGAGCCTGTCATCAAAGTCATAAATAGCATTTATCCCTCTTGACAAAATCGCAGAATGCCACAGCGGTGTAATCACGGACGTAACGAAATACGCCAACAAACTCAAGGCCTCCGTACCATAAGGCCCAAGTACCAACCAATAGAAAAAAGCATTCACCGGCACCACCGGAAAATGCGAGACCACATAAACTTTCATTAGTTTTATAAGCTGTCCGTTTAAATTCTTTATTTTTTCCTTGACCCTGAAGAATTTAAAAATATCAAACAACGGAAGTGCAAAAAATACCACATCTATAAGGCCTATCAAAAGAACAAAACAAATAGTAAGGGAAATATTGAATATCAGTGCCGATTGAGACTTTCCAAAGAAATAACTAAATAATTTGGTGCCGAGGGCAAAACCTATATCAATAAATCCCACCAGTATAATACCCGGGTGCAAAGTATTCATTTTATCCGATAGCTTTTTATAAAATGACCTTGGCAACAGCAGTATATCTAATAAAGTATTATTTGACACAATAAAACTACCCCTTAAACTGTTTTTCTTTATTTAATAAAATAATACAACTCAGTAACTATAAAAGCAATCCTGAAATTGGAAGTCTATAACTTAAACCCGGGTGAATTATACTGTTATAATACTCTAAGTCCAAAGAAAATTTTTCATTGGTAGAAAAACTTTCTTTCACAAAAACCTTGAGACCAGAAAAATCAGCAAGGCAATGCTGCCAAGTAAAGCCATGTTTATCAAGACATTTGGAAGCCTAAAACCCATACGGTATGGCTTCAATTTCACCTCAGTGGTATAATCTTCTTGCGAGCCGTACCTTTTTATATAATTGTTTATTATTTCTTCCGCTTCTTTCAAAAGACGCTCATTCATTTTTTCCCTGTCTTTAGATAAAATCTTTTTGATTTTCCTTCCGCTTTCTTCAGGATTGCCTTTTAAAATCAGTATGGCCTCTTCAATAAGGTTCGAGGTTATATTTCTAATTACCACTACTCTTTTTGTGTCATCACACACCATAATACTCCTCCGAAAATATGTATTCAGAGATAGTCTTTCTCAATTCAGTGCAAATTATACTAAAAATATTATTGACTCAAATATTATTTACCTCTTCCATACCTTTGCAACCAGCACCGTCATATCATCCACAGGCTTGTCTTTACACTTTGAATACGCCTCTGCCAATATCAGATCGGCAATTCCCTGGGGATTTATGGTATCAATGTCTTCAATAAACTTTATCAAATTCTGCTCGCCACCCTCTTCAAGCTTAAAGGAATCGATAATTCCATCCGTGACCATGATTATAAAATCACCATTATCTGCATTTTTGCAAACCAGCTCCGTATCTATATTACTGAGTATCCCTGCCGGAAGAGATACGGTTTTTACAACTTCCACCTTGTTCTGTCTTTTTATAAAGGTTGGTGCAGCCCTATCTTCACAAATTCAATTTTTCCGTTATATAAATCTATTGCCGAAAGGTCAATAGTGGCAAAGGAGTCATCGTCGGACTTCAATACAAGTATAGAATTTATAAACTTTATTGCAGTATCCTGGTCAAATCCCGTTTCCATAAAGTGCTCCAGCAGACTTATGACAGCCTTACTCTGGCTGGATGCTGCCTGACCTGTGCCCATACCGTCGCTCAGAGCCAAAATATACTTCCCGGCGCCGGTATTCATAAACGAGTAATTATCTCCCGAAACCTGATTTTCATACTTCGAGCTCCTTGCCATACCCGTTGTTATATTGAAAATCTCTTCCTCTACCAGTTTGAGATTGCATATCCCCGTTCTGTGATTATGTATACACTCATTTCTGTCCCGTATCATTTGCCTTCCTAAGACAGTGGATGCCACCTCTTCAATATGATCGAGGCATTTGTTTGCTCCCGCACATCCTCTATGAAAAATGCTTACTTCATATTTTCCCCATTTGTTTTCAAAAACCACCACATCATAAGCTTTTATTCCTTTGTTCCTAAGCTCGGACAGCAATGCATCCTCCATATCGGCTTTAAATTTGATTTCGCTCTCAATTTCCACGGCCAAGCTTGATATAACCTTTGACAATCCATCGAGTTGCTGCGATATAAGTCCTCTGCTTTCTCCTATCCTGTTCTTCCACACCATGTCCACTTTAAACAGTTCATATACATTATTCACCTGCCTCACAAACTCTCCTATTCTTTCACACCTTTCCATGAAATACTCCGGTATATCGCTTTCGTCAATCCAGCCCTTTTTCTCGAGGTTCTCAACTATTTTAAACATAACCTGATATGTATTGTAAAAATTCCTGTCCCAGCAGTGAAGGCACAAGCTGCAATCCTTGCACACCTTGTCCGCAACTCTGTCAAACAAGGATGAAATGTCCTGCTTGTTGGTAACCATTTTTGTTTGAGATATCTCGCTGAAAGTCTTTGAAAGTTCCTGAAAAGCTCTTGCAAAATTACTCAGCCTTTCCACTGTGAGTTCCTTTATACGCTCACTGTATGATACCTTGTCGTTAGAAACCTCTGCCCCTATGGCAAATGTTCCAAACACATCTTCAATGATCTTTTTAGGAATAACAACAAACATAATTGCAGCGGGAATTATATCTTTAATGTGAACAATCACTTCTGTTGAACCGTTTATATACAGAGTCAGCACTGCATTTGCGAGAATAAAACCCACAGCAGTCCCCGTCTTTCCAAGATTTCTAAACAAACCCGCCATTAGACCGCAGAAGGCATAGGAGCCGATAACCATAGGTGTTACGGGATTGCTCAAATTAACTACCAGGCCAACAATCACTCCAACAGCAGCCCCCACTCCCGGGCCTGCCTTAAATGTAAGAAGCAGCACCGCCAGAATACTCAACACATTAAGAAGGGATGCACCAAAAACATCTATACCCCCCAACCCGGAGAGGGAAATAGCCGCTATCATTGCAGCACTTATCATTTCTTCGTTGGTTAAAACACTTTTATTCTTTATTCCTTCTATCAGCGGCACACCACGCCTAAATATGTATGTCATTGAAAATACCAATACACTTTGGAACAAAGCGATTAAAACATCATACATTAAAAACCCTTGAAATCCCGCCATTATAATTTGCGGAACAGCAGCACTTACGAGTCCTATGGCAGAATATTTGAGATCTTCTTTCTCATTTATGTTCTTTAATAATTTGGTAAATAGAGTGAAAAGAGCTATAAATGTAAAGGCAGTATAAAGCTCTGCGCGGGCACCGCCCGTTGCCATTCCAATTACCACTGCTGCCGCGGTGATGAGTCTGTTTACATTAGATGTGATTGACGCTGCATAAAAAGCAAGTCCGAAAGGCATAAGGCCTCCGAATAAAGATACTCTGCCGAGGAGGATGCTTATCAAGAAAAATATAATATTATTTTTTGAAATCGTAAGCCCGGATAAAATTCCTCCTCTCGTTTTGCCATACATCCTTTCCAAAACACCGGTTTTTTGATACGGAATAATCTGTGTCTTCATCTTTTGTAACCCCCATATAAAATATTTTTTGTGAAAAACTTTTTTCGTTTTCTCGCAGAACTGATTATAAAACAGTGCCCCGAAAATCAATGTCGATTTTAGCAGGGAAGTTTAAAAATTAATTTGACATCTATTCTCAAAACACAACCGGGGATTACATTAGATAAACTTTCACGTAAATAAATGAAACTTTTCATCAAAGTATGAATTTCTATATTTTCTCGATAATAATGTAATATTTCGTCAAAAACTTTTTATCTTCAAAACTAAATTTTGCCGATTCGATACATGAGCACGCAAAAAACGGTTGTACAATAATGTACAACGTTATGGTGGGCACTATAGGGCTCGAACCTATGACCCCCTGCTTGTAAGGCAGATGCTCTCCCAGCTGAGCTAAGCGCCCTTAAAGTGGTGACCCATAGGGGACTCGAACCCCTGTTACCGCCGTGAAAGGGCGGTGTCTTAACCGCTTGACCAATGGGCCATCTTTAAACAATTTAATATTTTTAGTGGTAGCGGCGGTCGGATTCGAACCAACGACACTACGGGTATGAACCGTATGCTCTTGCCAACTGAGCTACGCCGCCATATAATACACTTTACATCGTACTGAAACTTAAAAAACCATGTCCAGCACGCTTTACTATTTTAGCAATAGACTAATAAAATGTCAAGCATATTTTTAATAAAAGTTTGTGTATTTTTATGGAATACGGTTTTAGTTTGGTATGCTTACAATAGTATAGAGTTTAAGTATATAATATGGTATAATGTAGTAATAAGGTATATTATGTCCACACTAACGTGTTACCAAATTCCCTTCGGATACGTCAAACCCGCGAGTTTCGAAGGTTTATCCCGAGGGGTTTGTATTTTTGCATCGGTTATTTGATTTATTGGAAATGGGGGATTATAGTGAAAAAACATCTTTTGCTTTTCATATTAGTGATTGGAATCGGACTTTTTACTTCATGCGCCAACTCTATTTACTCAGTATTTTATCTTTCAACTGCCGATTCGGAATTTGATTTAGGAGAGTACGAAAAGGCAATAGAGTATTATGACAAAGCTTTAGAACTAAATCCCGACAGTGATAAAGCCTATATCGGTAAAGCCCGTGCCTTTGATGCTTTGGGAAAATACGAAAAAGCCTTGGAGTTTTTCGATAAAGCCATCGAAATCAACGGAAATTCGGCTGAAGCTTATAATGCCAAAGGTATTACTCTAGCCAATCTCGAAAGGTATGAGGAGTCCTTTGAAAACTTAAAAAAAGCAATGGAACTGGAGCCATCAAACAGTGTTTACCAAAACGACATGGCATATGGCTTGAACAACCTCAGAAGATTTGAAGAAGCAATTCAATATGCCGAAAAGGCACTCGAACTTAACCCTCGAAATAGTTCTGCTTATACAAACAAGGGTTATGCCCTTGAAGCTCTCGGGAAAACAGACGAAGCTATAAAATGCTACGATAAAGCAATCCAACTTTGTCCAACCGATTTTTACGTTTACTACAACAAAGCTCTCACCGTTTTCGAAACCGGTAAAACAGAAGAAGCCATAGAGCTTTTAGACAAAGCACTGGAAATTGAGCCCGATTATCTGGATGCCATAACTTCAAAAGGTTATTGCCTCAATGAACTTGGAGAGTACGAAAAAGCAATTGCTTGCTTTGATACTGCAATCAAAAAATATCCTAAAGAACCGTATGCATACGTTTGCAAAGCCACTTCCCTTTATTATTTAGGAAAATATGATGAGGCTCTCAAAGAATGTGACAAAGCCATTCAGTTAAAATACACCTATCCCGATTCATATATATGTAAGGCTAAAATCCTCAGTGAAAAGGGAGATTTCGAAGAGGCCAGGAAATTATGCGATGAATTTCTGGCTCTTGCCGAAGATGCCTCCATTCACGACATGAAAGGTAAAACATATTTGTATGAATATAACTATTCGGAAGCATTAAAGCATTTTGATAAAGCAATAGAAGTTGACCCTCTCTACGAAGACTCTTATATTAACAAAATTTATTGCCTGTACCAGCAGAAAAATTATAAAAAGTGTATAGAATTTGCCGCAAATACTCAATCCATTTTCCCGAATTCCGAGGATATTCCCTGGTATATCGGAGACTGCTATAGCGTGCAGCAGGAATCGGAAAAAGCTATCGAATACTATAAAAAGGCACATGAAATAAATCCAGAAAATATTGGCATCATAACTTCTATTGCCTGGGAGTACTACACCCTTCAAGATTATGAAAAAGCATCCGAATATGCCGAAAAAGCGGCAAAAATCTCTGCCGACGATGAAGGTGTCAAATACCTTAAGTCTGAGCTGGACAAGCAAAAACTTCCCGAATCGGAGCGAATAGTTAACTTTGTCAAAGACAATTACTTATACTACGACAAAATAGCAAACTTTGATGCCATTGCAGAAGAATTCAAAGCTAAAGGCGAAGTCAGTATAGACGATATATGCAAATTTATAGAAAGCATTAGGCAAAAAGACGATGTGTTTACTTTCGTGATTCACGGGAATGAATACGATTTGTTAAAATATGAGGAAAGTATTTCGCAAGTGACTTCACAACAACTTGAACCAAACATACACTACATAAAGATTAATTCTTTTACTGCAAGTGTCAGCTGGGAATTCAAAGAAATAATCGATTCCATAGAAAATCCTGAGGATAAAGTTTTAGTTATTGACCTGAGGGATAACTTAGGAGGACTTACAACTTCATCAACAGACATCTTAGACTATCTTTTGCCGTCATGTACTACAAGCTATATAGTCTACAGAGACGGATATATGTATTCATACTATTCCGATGCCGCCCAGATTAAGTTTAAAAAGATTCTTGTTCTGGTAAATGAATATTCTGCAAGCAGCTCGGAAATTCTTGCTTTAGGTCTTAAAAAGTACCTCAATAACGTTGTCATAATCGGTCATCCGACTGTGGGTAAAGGCGTCGGGCAATTGGTATATGAAGACAAGGCCAAAAAATATGTAGTTTATCTGGTAAGCTTCTATTGGAATGTCATGGAAGAAAACATTATGGGTAAAAGAATTGTGCCTGACGTATATGTAAGAGGCTCCGGCGATACTGCATATATGAACGAAGTTAAGCGCCAAGCATCGAAATAAGTATGGTTATTGAAATTACAGCTGTTTTATGCTATATTCATTATATTAGATAGTAATAGTAACATATTCACAGTATTGTCTTTTGCAATAATCACAATTGTTTAAGTAAATGCCGCACTTATTCTTCCTCTCAAAGCCATATCGTATTGTTACCTATTACAACTTGTTTTAGGGGGAATTATATGGAAAATAATTATGAAAACCAGGATTACATCTCAAGTACACAAGCGCCTGAGACAATAAAAGCGTGTCAATATTGTTCAAGCCCTGATATAGAGGAAGGTTACAATGTTGATTTGTGCGTAGATTGCAGAGATAAACTCTCAAAACGCCCCTTTCCTTTATGGATAAAAATTTTTTCATTAATTATACTTGCCGCAACCATTTTTCTCTTGTCAGGCTTCCTTCTGTTGTAAGCGGTGCAGTTGCTTTTAGCAGAGGTGAAAAAGCTGCAAAAGAAAAAAATTATATTACAGCAGCTAAGGAGTATAAGAAGGCAGCAGAGAAGTACTCCGATTCCACTCTGGTACTTGCGAAACTGTTTCTTGCCCAGTATTATAACTTGCAAATTGACGAAGCTTACGACACTTTTGCCCTTATTTCAGGCAGAGAATCGGATTCAGAATTGGTAGAAACTGCAAATTTAATATACTCAAAAATTAATACTTATTATTATCCTCAAAGCAACAGTTTTTACACCACGCTGCTAGAGTATTATGATAATACCGAAATACTTGTAGAAGCAATTACCGAATATTTAGACTATTATCCTGATGATGTTTGCGCAACCTATTATCTTGCAGACAAAAAATTTGAACTTAAAAAGTATGATGAAGCAGAGCAGCTTATAAGTAAAGTTGTTGCCCAATATGATGATTTTTACTTCGGTCATCTTCTTCTCGCGGAAATATACTGCGAAAAAGGAGACTATAACAAATCTGTGCAACACTGCTTGAAGGTTTTGGCGGACAACCAGCAAAACACTACTGCTTTAGGAAACTATGTAAGAGCCGAACTCAAACTTGGAGATGTCAAGAAAGGGTTAGAACTTGCTACCAAAACATATAATCTCGATAAAACCAATCCCCTTTCAATGGCCAATATGGCTTTGGCATACCATTATAATAATATGCCTAAAGAGAGAGACGAAATGTTTGAAGCATTTAAAAACGGCATATACAAAGATGCCTACACAATTAATTTGCTCACTTCCATATTCAACGGAGAATTGGAGTGGAGAAAATAAATTTTGGAGGAGAATTGATTTTATGCTGATACCAGGTTTCGTTATTTCGACTCTGACTTTTCCCGGGGTGATAGTACATGAAATGGCACATCAATTGTTCTGCCGCCTCTCAAAGGTTGCAGTGCTGGATGTTTGTTACTTTAGAGTAGGCAACCCCAGCGGATATGTTGTGCATGAGCCACCCAAAAAGCTTGGCAAAATATTCTTATAGGCATAGGACCGTTTATAATAAATACATTAGTTGGTGCAATCATAGCTTCAGCAGCTTCTATCCCTTATTTCCGGTTTGACAGTCCGGATATTTTCGACATGGTATTGATGTGGCTGGGAATATCCATAGCAATGCACTCTTTCCCGAGCACAGGAGATGCCGCCAACATATGGAGCGCAGTAAAACATCCGGATACGCCAATGCTTGTAAAAATTCTCACCGCTCCTTTAGTAGGGTTAATTTACCTGTGCGCCATAGGCTCAGTGATATGGCTGGATTTGATATATGGTATTGCTGTTGCTATGCTCATTCCAAATATTTTGATATCGCTTATTGCCTAAGACAATGCAAAAATAATTTTTTACATAGAAAGAGGCTCAATAATGAGCCTCTCTTCTACTTTCATACCTTTTTCATACCTTCATACCAAACTATTGCTACTTCTTAATCAAACGCTTATCTTTTTGCCAATATATTATTTCGGTACCAATTAAAATTATTATGGGGTTTAATCAAAAAATCTTATATTATTTTTGATTACTTCTTCATTTTTATCTTCTTTCTTTTCTATAATGCAAACTGAATGTGACTTATATTGACAGGGGTAAAATAACAATAGTAAAATACTTTGTATGCCAAAGTTTTTAGTTGAGAAATAGGGGAGGATACCGTTGTGTTCAAATTAGTCAAATATCTAAAACCATTTATCTTTTATATAATTGCCGCAATTGCGTTATTGTTTATACAAGCTCTTACTGACCTTTCCCTGCCAAATTACATGTCCGACATTGTAAATATCGGCATACAGCAGGCAGGCATTGAAAGTTCTGTGCCTGATGCAATAAGGAAAAGTAAAATGGATGAGATTGCACAATTTATGTCTCCGCAGGAAAGAGAGCAAGTTCTGGAATGTTATGATTTGATCGACAAATCCGGTATGAATTTTGATAAATACATAAAGAAATACCCTGCCCTAAGCAATGAACCTGTTTTTGTGATAAAAAATGTAGATAAATCCCGGTTAGAATTGTTGAATCCGATATTTAGCAAAGCTCTCCTTGCTGCAAGTATGTCCGAAAAAAGCAAAAATGAGTTATCAATAAACGAAAATAAAAAATATGAAAACTTGGATGAAAGCATGAAAAATCAAGCCTCAGTCTCATTAGTCAGTGCAGAGTATGAGGCCTTGGGCATGGACATCTCGAAAATACAAAGAAACTATATCTTAAATACCGGGTTTATAATGCTATTAATAACTTTAGTAGGTATGACAGCCACTATTATTGTAGGTCTTCTCTCCTCAAAAGTTGCTGCAGGAGTTGCAAAAAATATAAGAAAAGATGTATTTACAAAGGTTGAATCCTTTTCCAATTTAGAGTTTGATAAATTCTCCACAGCTTCACTTATAACAAGGACAACTAATGATATTACCCAGATTCAGACGCTGGTTTTCATGACTATAAGAATGGTTTTATTCGCTCCTATCACAGGAATAGGCGGAGTCATTCTGGCAATAAACAAAAGCCCGTCAATGTCATGGATGATTGCCCTTGCAGTGATTGTTGTTTTGGGGCTTATTCTCATAGTTTTCTCTATAGCCGTTCCAAAGTTTAAAGCTATTCAAAAACTGGTTGACCGGCTTAATCTCGTTATCCGGGAAAACCTCTCCGGAATGATGGTAATAAGAGCCTTTAATACCCAAAAGTTTGAAGAAAAGCGCTTTGACAGGATAAATCAGGAGCTTACGGACACACATCTGTTTGTAAATCGTGTCATGGCAACTATGTTTCCTTCCATGACCTTAATAATAAACGGTGGTTCAGTGCTTTTAATGTGGATAGGAGCGCACCAAATTGCCAATGCAAACATGCCGGTAGGAGATTTGATGGCATTTATGCAGTATACGGCACAGGTAATTTTCTCATTCCTCATGCTGTCAATGATGTTTATCATGCTGCCAAGAGCATCCGTATCGGCACAGCGTGTTGCTGAGGTCTTGGATGTAAACCCCGAAATTACCGATCCCGTATCACCAAAACACTATGAAAAGAAAATAAACGGAATTGTTGAGTTTAGAAATGTATCCTTCAGGTATCCCGGAGCAAACGAGGATATGCTAAAAGGCATTAGTTTTACGGCACTACCCGGTCAAACCACTGCAATTATCGGTTCTACAGGTGCCGGCAAAACGACTCTGGTCAACTTAATCCCTCGATTTTATGATGTGACGGCCGGTCAAATTCTAATTGACGGTATAGATATAAGAGACGTACCGCAGCATGAACTTCGAGAGCATATAGGCTATGTACCTCAGAAGAGTATGCTGTTTAGCGGAACCATTGAATCCAACTTAAAGTATGCGGACGAAAATGCCATCGAGGATGAAATACGCACAGCTTGTGAAATTGCTCAGGCTATAGAATTTATTTCTCAAAAGCCCGACAGCTTCAGAAGTGAGATTTCCCAAGGCGGTTCAAATGTATCCGGCGGCCAGAGACAGAGATTGTCAATCGCCCGTGCTATTGTTAAGAAACCTGAAATCTATATTTTTGATGACAGCTTTTCAGCTTTAGACTTTAAAACAGATGCCTCTTTAAGAAAAGCCTTGAAAAAACATACCGCATCAAGCACTGTTATTATTGTAGCTCAACGGGTTTCAACCATCAAGAATGCAGAACAGATAATCGTTCTCGATGAGGGAAGAATAGTGGGAATAGGTACTCACAATGAGCTGATTAAAAACTGTAATACCTATCGCGAAATCGTTTCATCACAGCTCTCTAAGGAGGAATTGGCATGAGCAGGGAAAATAGAAAACCGGTTAATTCTCCGTTGCAAGGCAGATACCAAGCAGGGGCGGTATGCACCGTCCCGGCGCCGTAATGCTTCGTGGGGAAAAAGCCAAAAATTTCAAAGATACTATCAAAAAGCTATTAAAATATCTCGGCAACCACAAGCCCAGTATAATAGCTGCATTCATCATGGCTGCCGTCAGCACTACTTTTAATACTATTGGGCCTAATATTACGGGCCAGGTTACCACTGCTCTGTTTGACGGCTTTATCAACAAACTAAGCGGTACCGGAAACGGAATAGACTTTAATTATATCGGAAAAAAGCTTATTTTTCTTCTTTCACTGTTTGTTACAAGTACACTGTTTTCCTACATCCAGGGCTGGATTATGTCAGGAATCTCAATGAAAATAAGCTATCGTTTCCGAAAAGATATATCCGAAAAAATAAATCGTATGCCTCTAAAATATTTTGACAAAACAACCCACGGAGAAGTCCTGTCCCGTGTCACCAACGACGTAGATACCGTCAGCCAAACATTGAACCAAAGTTTGACTCAAATTATAACATCGGCCACCACCGTTATAGGAACATTGATTATGATGCTTCTTATTAGTTGGCAAATGACTCTTGTAGCCTTGCTGATAATTCCTGTATCCTTTTTGTTAATTGCCTTTGTTGTAAATTTTTCCCAGAAATACTTTAAGCAGCAGCAGGACTACTTGGGACGTGTAAATGGCCATGTTGAAGAGATGTACGGCGGACATCTGGTAATGAAAGCTTTTAATAGAGAAGCAAAAAGCATTGAGGAGTTTGAGAAATCCAACAACCTACTTTATGGGTCAGCATGGAAATCTCAGTTCCTTTCCAGTATTATGATGCCTATTATGGTCTTTATCGGAAATCTCGGCTATGTATTTATATGTATTTTGGGAGGATACCTCGCAGTAAAAAAAGCTATTACCGTGGGTGATATTCAGGCATTTATTATTTATGTGCGAAATTTCACCCAGCCTATTTCTCAGCTTGCAAATATCTCAAACATACTTCAGCAAACTGCTGCCTCCGCAGAACGTGTATTTGAATTTCTTGATGAGGAAGAAGAAATCGCAGATACGGGTAAACCGATAAATCTTGATAATATTCAAGGAAATGTTGATTTTGAAAATGTCCACTTCGGATACGATCCCGATAAAATCGTCATCAATAATTTTTCAGCTTCTGTGAAGAAAGGGCAGAAAGTTGCCATAGTGGGCCCTACCGGAGCCGGAAAAACCACCATGGTAAAACTCCTGATGCGCTTCTATGACGTAAATGAAGGTGCAATCCTTATTGACGGTCATAACATCAAGGAATTTACCCGAAACGATTTGCGTTCGATGTTTGGAATGGTTCTTCAAGACACCTGGCTGTATAATGGCAGTATAATGGAAAATATACGCTACGGCCGCCTTGATGCAACCGATGAAGAAGTTATTGCCGCTGCCAAGGCAGCCCATGTGGACAGCTTTGTTCACACCCTGCCCGACGGTTACAATATGATACTTAATGAAGAAACCTCCAACATATCACAGGGCCAAAAACAGCTTATTACCATTGCGCGGGCAATACTGGCAAACCCAAAAATTCTGATATTTGATGAGGCTACAAGCTCTGTTGATACCCGTACGGAATTGCAGATAAAAAAAGCCATGGATAACCTTATGAAAGACCGCACAAGCTTTATAATTGCCCACCGTCTTTCCACCATCCGCGATGCCGATTTGATTCTTGTAATGAATCACGGTGATATCGTAGAACAGGGCAACCACAAGGAGCTCCTTGCCAAGGGCGGATTTTATGCCAATTTGTACAACAGTCAGTTTGAAGATACAAAGACAGGCTAAAACCTGTCTTTGTTTTGTACTATTTAATCTTTGGGCAACGAGATATAAAATGTTGTTCCCTTACCCAATTCACTTTCAAACCAAATCTTTCCCCCATGGACCTCGGCAATTGCATGCTGAACCATAAACAATCCCAGACCGGTCCCATCCTTCCGTTGATAGACAAACGGCTGAAATACCGACTCTTTCATATCATCCGGAATACCCGGTCCATTATCTTTAATTGACATAAGAAAGTAATTGTCATTTTCACCGGTGTATATTTCAATTTTGCCACCATTGGTCAATACCAAAACAGCATTTCTGACCAAATTTTCTACAGCTCTCTTAAACACCTTGATATGAAGATTTATCTCTCCTTTATATTCTGCTCTGAAGACCAATTTAATATTGTTTATGTCACAGGTTGCCCGCAACCCGTCTAATACTTCTTTTACTATCAACGATGGATTCGCTCTGACACTCTTCTCCGGCTTAAAAACACTTAACAAATCAATTACTGAGGTGTTTAATGAATCAACCTGTTTTATTATCCTTTCAAAATAACTCCGCTCCTTTTTCGATGAAGACGTAAGCATACCCAGTTGCCCCAATCCTCTTATACTTGCAAGCGGATTTTTAAGGTCATGGATAGCTGCAGCCATAAGCTCTGCCGTAGCAATCATTTTGTGGGACGGTTCAACATTTTTGCACTTAATAATGTCTCTGGTTCCAAATCCCATGGCGTTTTCCGATGCTTGCATTCATATACACCCCTTCTTATTCATCCTAAGCAGCAGTAATTTTTATTCGACAGAGAAAATTTATCTCCTTTATTTTATCATTTTGCCCACCATTTCCCGCAGAAAGATGCAAAAAAAGCAGCAAGTCTCTCTGGAATCCTGCTGCTTTCGGTTATTATTGTTTATTATTTAATTTGCTCTACTTTATATTCATCTTCCAATTGTGCAACAATTCCGCTGCTTCCCACCATATGTCCTGCTCCAACTACTACAAAATAAGTTTTGTTTTCAGGATCGGCAAGGTACTCTCTCACTTTTTCTGCCATATTATTGTCCCTTAATGTCCACATTTTTTCATTAAACTCTCTAAGGTCTCCTTCAACTTCGCCCTCAGGTTTAACCATTTTTTCAAGCTCTGCTGTGTTTCCTTCTTTCCAGCACTTTAACATATAGGCAATCAACTCTATGTTTGTTGTCTCCGTATCTTCATTTCCTTCGCTTGAACCCAAAGTTGAAGCTAAGAATTGACATTGAAGCTCATTTGAGAAAGAGTCAAACATATCTACCTGAAACTTAACGCCCTCTATTTCCAAAATGTCTTTTTGACCTGCTGCTTTTGAAAGAAAATACATGTCTACTCCCAAACTTCCGCTATATGAGTTATCCATAAGCTGCAGGTTTTGAACCAGCAATGCCGCATACCAAGGCTTTAACTTGTTGTATACTTCCTCTTGAATTCCATAAGGAGCAATAAACTCTACGAATTTTTGATAAAGTTCTTCAGGTATGTTTTTATCAAGAGTGTTTTCGTCTTCATACATGGCCCTTTGCTGCATATATCTTGCTGCTTCTTCTTGATTTGATACATCTGCCTCAACAACTAAAACATCAGATTTGTCATAGGCACCCAGTATGTCTTTTGATAACGGATACAATGTTGAATCTGCAATATGTATTGAACCTAAGAGGTAAACGGTGCTGTCCTCATCACTTACTTTCCAGAAGGCACCTTTTGAATCTCTTCCCGACTCATATATGGCAAACTCATAAGCATTTTTTATAAATACCAGAAGTTCCTGCCTTGTGCATTGGCTTTCAATGTCGAGAATTTCTTTATTCCTTCCGTGTAATATTCCCTTTGCAACGGAATACTTTACAATGTTCAGTGATTCTTCAGATAATGATCCAATATCCTTGAAGGTGAGATTTATATTGGAGCTAAAATCAAATTCCGGCTGTGCGGCCTTTAAGACATTGTATACTCCGTGACCATTTCCAGCCTTGTTGCTTCTTTTTGCGCTGCAAGTTCGCCGGTACCGGCAAAAAGTTTTTCTTCTTCCGAGTTAACTGCACTACCCATTAATTTTTCATAAAGATTTTCGCAAACCTTATGCAACTCTTCCAGGGTCACTTTGGATGAGTACTTTGCATACATTTCATCGGATGCCAGGCCATATAATGCCGACCATTGTACAGCTTCTACCGCCCATGCAGCCGGCTGCTCAACGGGTGCCGATATAAGCTGCGGCTGTTCTTCCGCGAATACAAATACTTGCAGTGAAAGAACAAGAATTAATGTTGCTGCAATCGCTTTTAACATTGCTGTTTTTTTCATTTGAATGACTCTCCTTTCGACATATGTCTTTTAGTTTATTGTAAAGCCATGATACGTTTTTTTTAACTAATCATGGTTTGGAAACTAATTTCATTAGTCTATTAAATCATTTTTTCCAATAATAAATACAAGCCCTTTAATATTCCTTTATCAAAGTATCTGCAATTATATGTTTTCATATAGCATAACAAAAGCAAATTACATCGATGAATATAAACCAACTATTTTAATCCCAATATTTTTTTCAAAAGCATTATATCATCTTTTAAACTCCGTGAAGAAGAAGAGTTTTTAATTGCATATACAATCATATATACACACGCAATTGAAAGATAAACATCTTTTAAATCAAATACTGTTCCATTTACCAAAATATAATCCAAGCTTCCTCCCAGCATTATTTTATCTACAAGTGAACAAATACTTGCCGATATAAACATTATGTATATTGATTTTGAATGAAAATTTAAAAATCCCAATTTATAAAAACGATAATGCAAAAAAATCAAAATAATCAGTGCTGAAAAATTAATAATTATTAAAACAGATTTACTCAATCCCATACCTAATTCTTTATTAAATATCGACATATCTTCTCTATTAATCAATGGAAGAAAGCCTATGAATCCATTAAAGAGTTGTATTCTAACATCCATAAAATGAATATATATTATGTATTTTATTATTTGGTCAAATGCTACAAGCAAAAATATAATTAACATTTAACCTTCTTCTCAATTTTCAATTACTTTCTAAAACGTTCTTCTATTGAGATTTTCTGTGTTTTTACATTTATAATAATAACAGAAAACCCATATACAGTCCAGTTTTTATATACTTTTTAATATGGTATAATTTTATATAGATCAATTATTCAACATCAATAACATAAATACTCAATAGACATAAACTGGCAATATCAGACTTAATATAATATAAAAACTCATGTCAAAAATAAATAATTGCTCTGCAAAAGGAGGAGAACATGAATATTTTTTTTGGTGTAACATCCACCATAATATTTGGCATCTTTTTTATTTGTTATGCACTTGATATTGATTTGACTAAGCCTCTTCGCAAGTTTATTATGAAATTTGATTTTTATAAATTTTTTAATTTACACAGCGGAGTAATCAGTAATATTGATGAAAACTCACAAATAATCACCGTTGATTATTATGTAAAAGGAAAGAAACGCCAAGGAAAAATTCCTATAAATGCTTTTTCCTATCCGACAATAAATATGGATTTTAATATCTATGAAGGAATGGAAGTTGATATCACTTTAAATGAAAACAATAACATTGAAACTGTATTTTTTAAAGATAAAAAAACAGAAGAAAAAAAAGTAAAAAGGAAAACCGATTGGTTCTCTTTGTTCATCGGAGTGGTATTTTTGATAGTCGGTTTATATAGTATTGTTTATTTGATTTTATGAAAAAGCAATATTACCAATGCTGTCATTTTGTCCATTGTCAAACCAAAATTATATTCCTTACTTTTTATTTAAAGTAAGTAATTATAATTAATGCTACTGTGTGGATTTGTCTTCAAACCTTATGTTGCTTCCCGTTAAAGAAGAAAAAAGGGCTGTACTCACAGCCCATTATAACTTGTGCAACTCATCTTACCACTTACTTTTCTCTTTCTTATGAAGTCACGTTAACCCGTTTTTACTCCCCTTACCTCATTAAATATTCCACTTCGTCTTTTTATCTCTTAGTCAGCGCCCTTTGCTGTCTCAGCTATATCTAGATACTTTTTAGCAATTGCGGATGCTTCCGCCCTTGTTATATTACCGTTACCCCTGAAAGTATTGTCAGGATAACCCGAGATAAGCGAAAGCTCAACTGCTTTTGCCACATAGCCTTTTGCCCAAGACCCTATCTCACTGTCATCCGCAAAGCCGGTAGCTTTAGCTTCCAAATTATCATAGCCCATTGCTTTTACAAACATAGCCGCAAACTCTTGTCTTGTAATATAGTTCGACGGTTTAAACGTATTGTCGGTATATCCTTTAATCCAACCGTGTTCGACTGCCGCGGCTATATACGGATATGCCCATTCCGGAATCTGCTCTTCATCACTGAACATGAGCTTTTTATCTTCCTTAGGCTTAATTTCAAAAAGTTTTACCAGCAGGACAGCCGCCTCAGCCCTTGTTATCTTATTATCCGGTCTGAAAGTATTATCTGTGTATCCGGCCAATATACCTCTCCGGATTAGTGCAACAATACTTTCTTTCGCCCAATGTCCGTCAATGTCCGTAACATGCGCACCCGGTATTTCAGGTTCAGTTTCAGTGACATAACGAACCAACTTTACAGTATATGTCTTATTGGTACCGTCTTCGGCAGTTACTTTAATTACTATACTTTCTTGCTTGTCAGATAACTTCAATGTATGCTCCTTAACATCTCCGTCTACTTTTACATTTTGAATTGTCATGCTTGCTTTTTCGTCTTCCAAATCCACAGTTATACGTATTTCTTTTAAGCCTTCGTCTATCAACAACTCATAATCCATTTTACTCTTATCAAAGTCAGGAGTAATTTTACCTTCACTAAATGCAAGCTTTGAAATATTCGCATTATTGCTTTTTGATGCGGATTCCGGCGGCAAAACGGGTACATTTCCACTTCCGCTACCACCATTATTTTGTGAAGGTTCTGACGGGCCATTAGGCTGTGTTGAGCCACCGGGTTCTGTCGTTCCACCGGGTTCCGTCTGTCCGCCAGGTTCTGTTGAACCGCCCGGTTCCTTATTATCGGGGACAAACTTGGCAATAAGTGTTTCGTCCTTTGTTACACAAAAACGATAATCCTTGTCGGTAGATACACATTCATCGCCGATATACCATCCCTCAAACTTATACCCGTCATATGCAAGCGCCGTTACCTTTGCGTAGTATCCCAAATAACGAATTCCCTGGCCTGCAACCATACCGTAACCGACATTATTGGGCAGAACATTAACCATGTACCAAGCATCGGATGCATCTTTTCCTTTAAGTTCCACATCAGATGCAATTGCCTTGTCATCTGCTCCCTTTAATGTGTAATTGGCAGAAGAACCGTTTACCGCATTTGTTTCATAGTCGTTTTCACTGTATGCAGGAAGCACTGCTTTTAATACGTCTCCCTTTTTAACACCAATATTGTAATAATTGATTATTCTTGTAATATCTCCAATAAGTCCGCTAAATTCATTTATCGAATAAGTAACTGTGCCTTTGTCGGACGCAATAATTTCTATGCTGTAATCGGCATCTGCGGGAATATAAACAATCTTTTCTCCATCTTCGTTCACGGCCGAAACAATAGTACTTCCGTTAATGCTCTGCGGTTCGTCAGATTTTATGGATGCTACCAATACCCCTGAATTGTTGTATACATTAACATCCACCGGACAGTTAACTTTTACGATTCTGTAAAGCATACCGTTTTTCAAGCTTACTTCGGCATTCTGAGTATAATTTTTATCCATTGACTGCAGCCACGCAAGACACAGCTCAGGGAAATGCCCTGCCATAATCCTGTCTTTGTTTTTACCAAACGTATTGATAATTCCTATACCAACTTCCCTATTTTCTTTGTCTAAAGGAATAGCAGTCAATAGCTCAAGCAAATTACCTTTGCCGTCTTTAGCCAAAGAATTCATAATAGATTCTTGGTATTTTTCTACATAATCGCTGCGATTTATTAAGACTTTAGAGATTGTCGAAATTGCATAATCCAAGAATATTTCTTGAACTCCAGGCCAAGCAAAGCCGTCAATGTCATATTTGTCATCGTTTTTAATATTATTAATACTTTCAATGTCCTCATATTTTTCTTTCATCTTGGCTTTTGCATTTTCATACCCGTAACTCATATTCAGAGCCGAAGGTATATACAGGTCCGTACCATAGCGGCCAAATCCCCAGGCAGAAGGTGCAAGTTTGGTAACTATATCGTTCGAATTAACAATATTAAATATGTTTTTGTAGCCCGAACCATCATTTGTCTGTGCCAATAACACGCCGGCAGGAGGTTCAAAGCAATATGCGTATATGTTGGAAGGATGTAGAGTCACAGCTTCTCCAAGGGAATGCAACCCTTTATCCAGTTCACCGGCAACCAAGTTTGCTACAGCGGCACCTCGGCTATATCCTGTTATCCAAAGTTTTATATCTCCCGTGATATTTTTTTCTTCAATATAATCTTTCAAAAACTCTAAAACTTTGGTTTTTGCTTTGCCGAATCCTTCATGCTCCCCTTCAGAGCCTATTTCAAAATTGCTTGCCCATTCTTTTGTATAGCTTCTGCTCCTAATGGCGACAGCTATAAGTGTATACTCGTCATTGCCGAAAGTTACTTTTTTATTGGCTGCCAAAACTCCAATAGTATTTACACTCGGTGCCGGATAATCTGCTTCAAATCCTTTAAAGCCCAAATCAGTCAGCAGAGCTTTGGCATTGCAAGTTTTGTCGTCACTGGCATTGCTCGGGAAAGCAGCCATTGCCAAATTCAATGACATTGTTGCAAGGCTTGGATTGTAGTTTTCCTTCCACGACTTCGTATTGGAAGGCTTCGAGAAATAATCATCGTCATAATAGCATATTGCCGTATAATCTTTCATATTGCCTTCCTCGCCATAACCCGAAGCATATTTGAACCCAACACCGCCGTTTTCCTGATTTTTCTTAACTGATATTGAGCCGTTCGCAGTCGCGTATAACTTAATATCATTTGCCACATTAACCGTTAAATTAATATTGGCAGTTTCTAAAACGGGTTTAAATCTTAAATTCCATTCAACTTGCTTTTCCGAAACGGATGTCAGATTTCCCATATCATGTACTTCCGTTCCCAAAATCTCTATATCATCCGCGCCATAAACTCCCGTCAACTCAAGTTTTGCCTTGACATTTTCCGCAGAGCCTCTTGAAGTTTTTACATTGGCTATAACCTTATAGATATAATAGCCTTCTTTTGATATTTCCACAAAGCTTGTTTGGGTCTCCACCCTGATTACTTCCTTTCGAACAGGAATATAAGTAATTGTTGTTTTTATATTTGCATTCCCGCCCGTTTTTACTATGAATGACTCACTTAAATCAAGCTTTCCTGTAAAATTGGGAATCACCCATATATCAAATGTCTTTTTCTCTCCGGGCTTGATTACCTCAAACAATTGTGATGTCGGATGTTCGTCGGAAAGTCTGTAATTTACTCCCTCTTTAAATTCAAAACTTACATTATAGAGCTCCGTATCGGATACATTTTCAAGTTCAACTTCTACTAAGTATAACTCATCTTTATATGCATACTCTTCAGCTTTTACACGCATAACAAGAGCATCATCTCCCCATACCTTAACGGGTTCTTCCGTCGTATAAACCGCATTGATAAGTTCTCCAAAAGGCTGTAATATTCCGTTAAATTCAGCCTGAAGGGTGTACTCCCCTTTTATATCTCCCCTTAATACCCATTTAGCCTCTTTTGTTTCCCCGGGAGAAATGGTATCCATCTCTACTTTAGTGCTTGAAGAGTAGACTGACGGCATAAATGTCAAGCCTTCGGGCACTTTCAACTCCGCCGTAGAATTTGTAATTTCAAATGGCGTTCCTTCCTCAGCAGTATTTTGCATAACCAGGCTAACCTCAAAGAATTCCTTGAGCCAACTTGCTTTTGCAGGGATTATTAGATAGTAAACAGTTGGCGGTACCTCAGGGTGATTAGGGCATGGTACTACCTTTGGATATATTACATAATCCCCGTAAGAATGACCCCAGGATGAGTCCTCGCCTCCGAACAATATACGGCCACTTCCGTTTACTACGTATTTTACTTTTCTAAAGCCCAGAACAATATTGCATTCATAAACCCATTGATTTTCAGGATCGTGCACATCAATTCCCGCATTAACGATCTCATCCAATGTCATTCTTTCAACTTTTAATTCTCCGGTAACAATTTCAGCCTTCTTGATTGGAATCTCAAGCTGTACCAGCTTTCCTTTTTCAAGTAAAACTTCATTGTAAGCTGCACTATAACCGTTTTTATAAACGAATATCTTATATTCTCCTTCTCCCCCGGCCATTTTAACAATTCCCTTACTGTTTGAAGTAAATTCTTTAGTCGAATTGTCCGCCAATCGAACCAGAACCTGTGCTCCCTCTACAGGATTGCCTCCCGCTTCGTCAACAATCTTCACCTCGAGTCCGCATGACTCATCATTTGATGCCACATACACTGTCGTTGTACTACTTGCTTTATTTCCTGTCGGGTCATAAACAGTAAGAGTTACAATATACTTTCCTTTCTCTTTATAAGTATGTGCAGCTCTTGCCGTATTTGCAGTATTTCCGTTTCCAAAATCCCATTCATATCTTTCAATGCGGTCATTGTCATATGAACGGCTTGCGTCAAATTCAACTTCCATGCCTAAAATGACAATCTGTTCATCGCCTGCAACAGCCACCGGCGCAATTGTGTCAACCCCCGTCGGTGCAGCTTCCACTTCATTGCTCCAGCTGTAGTTACCTCTGATATCTACGCTTTAACCATATAGTAATAGGTTTTGCCGTATTCAACTTTATCATCAACATACGACTTTTCTTTTGATTGATTTATGCATACATAGTCATCCATACTGCCCGGCACTAAACTGCGGTATATCACAAATCCTGCAATGTCGCTTTCTAAGCCGCAAGTCCATGACAAATCCACTTTGAAATCCCCGGGAGTTGCAACAAGCACCGGAGCTTGCGGAGGAAGTACATTTAGCTCATATGTAACCTCAAAAGCGTCACTTACATTACCTGCTTCGTCTATAGCCACAGCTTGCAAAATATACTTTCCGTCGGACAAACTGAAGGTATCCCAATCAAAACGCACTATTTCTCTGTATTTTCCAATATTTTTCTCATCAATGACAGTCCATACACTGTCTCCTTCTTTTTTGTACTTTAGGGTAACCTTTGCCACCTTATAATTATCCTCTGCCAGTACGCTAATATACGGATTTGCCGGAAGCATGGTTCCTTCTGCAGGTGACATGGCAAGAATTTTGGGGTTCTCCGTATCTTTTTCATAGTTCAGGAGGTTACAAGTCACTACTTCTGACGGCAAACCCTCATTTCCTGCCATATCGACTGCCGTTACTTTATAGTAGTACGAAATATTCTGCATTACATCATGGTCAGTGTATTTTACACCCCTGTCATTATAGTTAGCCTGGTAAACTTCTTTGATAGCTGTATACGGTCCGGCTTCACTAGTGCTTTTATATACTCTGCAATATGCAAAGTCGTCATCTAAAGGTATATCCCAAGAAAGCGTTATGTATGAATAACCTGCTTCAACTTTCATATTTTCAGGCTTTTTTGGAGCAGTACGGTCCACAATGTATTCTACGATTGTAGTATTCTGAGTCGTATTTCCCGCCTTGTCTGTTGCAATGGCTCTAACGTAGTAATTTCCTTCTTCAAGCTCTGAAACATCCATGTCATAATTAACAGTGACATCTTTCGATTTACCGTCCAGTTCAATTACCGTAACATCGCTCCACTCATTCATATCGGGAGATATCTGGAAAATAATTGCCTTTATGCCGCCATTGTCATTTGCCCGTGCATAAAGATGAATTACATCATTGTAACATCCCGGATTCGGTCCTATTTTTGATATGTATGGAGGTACTTTATCCGATGAAATGTTCACTTCTATTTCATCGGAGTAAGTTCCCCTGTTTCCGTAAATATCATAAGCCACTACTCTAAACCAGTATGTAGAATCATAATCAAGTCCTGTAACTTGCATACCAAGTTTGTTTTCTACTTTGCCTGCACTTTTAAACTCTCCGTTTTGAGTATTCTTACGCTCCACCTCAAAATATGCAAAATCCTTGTCAGGCACCATATTCCACCGCAGCACAACACTGTTTGCATATTCTTCGGCACTGACTCCTTCAACCTTTGCAGGCCCCTGTCTATCTATAGTGTATGTGCGAGTCAGGCTTCCATCGCTTTCATTGCCTGCCCTGTCAATTGCAATAGCTCTGACTAAAATTTCCCCGTTTATATTTGGTGTATCCCATGTAAATTCTGCTCTTCCCGTGCCATAGGTAAGCTTTGTTGCCACATCAATCCAATTATTGCCCTCGTCCAAAGAATACTGCAGCTTTATAGCTGAAACCATAACATTATCTTCAGCTTCGACTGTCACATTAGCATTAGCTCCAAAGGCCTTGCCGCTTTCCGGCTTTATTGAATATACAACAGGACTTACACTGTCCCCTCCTAAAGCCTTTACAGAAACAATATTGGACGATTGACTTTCCTGCTTGAATCTGTCAAAAGCTGTGACTCTATAGTAATATACTTCTTCGTTTTTGACCGAAATATCCGTATAGGCACTTACAGTACGCCCTATAACCTCTTCTATCGGTAAAAACTTTTCCGAATCACCGGCAGAGCGGTATATCCTGTAACCTTCAACATCAGCTTCTTTCGGACACTCCCAGGTCAATTCCACCTGTCCGTTTACCGACTCAGCCTTAAGGTTTTGAGGTGCCGAAGGTACATCTCTGTCAATATCATAAGTTACTGTCACACTGCTGGCTACTCCTGCAGCATCATATACCGAATAACGAACATTGTATTTACCCGTTTTCAACGGTCTTATATCCCACAAGACGGAATAATACCATGTTGAGGAATCCGCCTCAAAAGGACCGGCTATGTTTCCGGTAATTGTTACCCAATTGATTCCGTCTGCTGAATACTCAAATTTTGCTTTTTCAACCCATCTCTTACCGCTCGTGGTAAAGTACACCCTTAGCTCCTTACTCTCGGCTCCTCCCAATATATCCATATCCTGAGGACTTACCCTGACAATCTCGGGATTTAAAGGAGCCGCACTAAAGGAAGCGCTCTCTTCCGAAATATTATTTGAAGCATCGAAAGCTCTTACCGTATAAGTGTAATTTTTGCCGGCTGTAAGTTCGGTATCGGTGTAGGACGCTGTTGGCGACGTACCAACCTTTTGTCCGTCTCTAAATATCTCATATCCTGCCACTCCGGTGTTATCTGATGAAGCAGTCCATACAATCGTTATGCTCGAACCCGTTCTCGCTTCCATTCTTAATCCTGATGGAGCAGAAGGCAGAATATTGTCAGTGGTGGTAGTAACTTCTATGCTTTCACTGACATCCGATACATTCTTTGACGAATCCCGGGCCAAAACCTTGTAAGAATAAGTCACATTAAGCTCAAGCCCTGTATCCGTAAAGCGCGGCTCGACGGTTGTTCCCACTTCTTTTCCGTCCCTGTATACAATATATTCCGTCACTCCGACATTGTCCGTTGAAGCATCCCATGCAATGCTGATTACATTTGTTCCCCGTGCCACCAAAATTAAATTTTGCGGTTTTGAAGGTGCAATTCTATCCAGCACTACAGCCTTGCTGTCCTCCGAAACATTTCCCGTTTCATCAAAAGCTCTGACCGTATAAACATGATTTTCGGTTTCTGTCAAAGTAGTGTCGGTATAGTTAGTATAAATGGTTGTGCCAATCAGCTTTCCGTCACGATATATATAATATCCTGCCACCAAAACATCGTCAGTTGAAGCAGTCCAAGCCAGAGTAACACTGGTTGGAGAATTGGATACCAATCCCAAGTTAAGAGGTACGGAAGGTGGCAATGTGTCAGCTTCTGTCGTTACCCTACACTCTGCTTCTCCTGGTTCCGAAACATTTCCAAATATATCAACAGCCCTTATTTTATAAGTATATTCCCTTTCAGGCTTCAATGAAGTATCCGTAAAGCTTGAAGCAGGTGAAGTTCCTATCATTTTGCCGTCTCTGTAAATATGATATTGCTTACGCCGGCATTGTCCTGAGGTACATCCCATATCAAGTCAATTGTCGAAGCAGTCTTTGATACGGCTTTTATATTTTTTACTGTCTGTGGAGGAGTATTATCACACAATACAGTCTCGCTTTCATCCGATTTATTGCCGGATACGTCATAAGCCCTTACCGTATAATAGTAGCTTGTTGTTGAAGCTTTAAAACTGTCGGTATAGGTATTTTTATCCGTAGTATCAATCAATTTACCGTCTTTATAGATTTCATATCCGGTCACCCATGCATTATCGGTAGACTCTTCCCAGCTAAAAGTAATGGAAGTGGCTGTTTTATTAGTTATGCGCAAGCCTTTCGGTACGGATGGAGGCTCTGTATCTGCTTTAGTTGTTACAGTCACTTCATTGCTTGCCTCTGAAACGTTTTGTGACGAATCATATGCTTTAACGACATACTTATACGTCTGTCCCGGCATCAAACCGGTATCGGTATATTTCATCTCACCGTCCGAATTTTTAATATCTCTTATCTCTTCACCGTCCCTATATATTCTGTACCCTGCAACTCCGACATTATCCGTAGAACCTGACCATCCAAGGGTAACGGTAGTTTCTGTCGCGGAAACCACCTTCAATTCGGAAGCCGTCGGGCTTTCAGTGTCAGATGGCAAAACAACTTTCAAAGAATACGAACCCGTTGAACCAAAATAAACTTCTATATAATAGGTTTTATTTGCCGAAAGCCTTTGTTCAATTTTTAAATCATTGTTATATATTGTGCTGTGATAACCAATCGTTTTTTTATTTTCATCATACAAATACAAATACTTGTAACTGGTGTTAAAACTGCCTTTGCATATTATGGTATACAAACCGTCAGCGGGTGCGGTAAAACTGAAATAATCACGATCGTAAGTGTAAATTGATGTTCCGGAAACCTCACTTCCGGCTTGTATAACTGCAGCTGTATTAAAAGTATTTCCATAATCATCTGCCACTTTAAGAGGTTCACTTTCCAAGGATACATTACCCGATGAGTCAAACGCTCTTACGGTATAAACGTATGTAACACCTGTCTCTATAGTTTTGTCTTCATAATATGTATAGTTGCCCTTTACCTCTCCCAGCTTAACTCCGTCACGGTATATTTCGTATCCTTCCACCCATGCATCATCTGTGGATGCGTTCCATCTGAGGGCAAAGAACGTATCGCTTCCATCATAAAGTCTTAAGTTCTGCGGCACTGTCGGTGCTGTTTCGTCCTTATAAGTGGCTTCGCTTAATTTTTCGGATTGAAGCGAGTAATTGTATCCTGTGTCAAATGCTCTAATTGTATATTCGTAAACGGTGCCGGGATTCAATCCTGCGTCCGTATAGCTTGTGGTATCACTGTTGCCAAAAGCTCACCGTCTCTATATATTTCATAACCCTTAACCTCAACATTGTCTGTTGAAGCCTCCCAACTAAGAGTAATGCTTGTTACGGTTTTTGAAACTGCAGTAATGTTTGTCGGTGCTGTCGGCAGTTCGGTATCGTTAACAACCTCATTGCTGGGCTCCGATATGTTGCCGAATGCATCAACTGCCCTTACGCAATAAACATATATTTCCCCCGGTATTATGTCGGTATCTTTATATTCTGTTTCCGAAACAGTTGCCAATATACTGCCGTTTCGATATACAATGTATTCAATTTCCGTGCCGTCCTCCGAAGCTGTCCATGTCAAAGACACCTCCGTATCGGTTGACCTTGCAACCAAGTTTGCCGGAACTGTAGGAGCGTTCGTATCTTGTGAAAGTACAGGTGTATTCCTCTGAACTTTTGTCCCGTCCCCAAGTTGTCCATAACTATTCATTCCCCACGCCCACAGCGAATTGTCGGTTTTTATCGCTAAACTATGGTAATCTCCTGCACTTACAGCAATGACATCATTCAAATTCTTTACCTTTACCGGTTTATTGCTGTCTGTCGTGCTTCCGTCTCCCAACTGTCCATAATAATTATCTCCCCACGCAAATACTGTTCCGTCACTTCTTAATGCCAGACTATGGTATGCTCCCGCCGCTATAGCTATTACATCACTTAATTCCTTTACCTGTACCGGTTTGTTTCTATCCGTTCTGCTTCCGTCTCCCAATTGTCCATCCCCGTTATGACCCCAAGCGAATACCGTTCCATCGCTTCTTAATGCCAGACTATGGTATGCTCCTGCCGCTATAGCTATCACATCACTCAATTCCTTTACCTGTACCGGTTTGCTACTATCCGTTCTGCTTCCGTCTCCCAACTGTCCGTAATAATTATACCCCCATGCAAATACCGTCCCGTCGCTTCTTAACGCCAGGCTATGGGATTTTCCTGCCGCTATAGCTATTACATTGGTTAGCTCCTCTACCTGTACCGGTTTGATACTATCCCTTGTGCTTCCGTCCCCCAACTGTCCACGATGATTATATCCCCATGCAAATACCGTTCCGTCGCTTCTTAATGCCAAGCCATGGTTGCCTCCTGCTGCTATGGCAATTATGTCATTTAATTCCTTTGCCTGTACCGGTATATTCTTGTGAGTTGTGCTTCCGTCTCCTAACTCTCCACGCCAATTATAGCCCCAGCCCCACACAGTTCCATCGTTTCTTAATGCCAGACTATAAGCTCCTGCTGATGCAACCGCCACTGCATTTTGCATGTCTTTTACCTGGACAGCCACAGTCCTATCGGTATTTGTCCCATCACCCAGCTGTCCGTAGTTATTGCGCCCCCATGCATATATTGTTCCGTCTTTGAAAATTTGCAAGCTATGGTCCTGGCCTGCTGCCAACGGTACTGATTTTAATGTACCGGTAGTTACACTTATCGAATCACTCTCATTTGAATAGTTTTTGGACTTATCATATGCCTTTACGGTATATGTATGTGTTGAATTGTGGGGCACTGTCAAATCATCAAAGCTTGTTTGGTTTGCCTCACCGACTTTTTCTCCATTTCTATATATCTCATAACCTTCTACCCATACATTATCGGTAGAAGCATCCCATTTTAGAGAAACTGTTGTAACGGTTTGGGAAACCACTTTTAAATTCCGCGGTATAGACGGTGGTTCATTATCATTTATTATAACGCTCTCTTCTTCCGATTTATTCCCTGAAGAGTCATATGCCATTACTTTATAAACATGAGTCTTATCCGGCTCTACATCGTTGTCTTTATAAACAGTATCCTTTACCGTTGCAATCATTTTTCCGTCCCGGTATATCTCATATCCTGCCACAACATCTCCATCCGTCGATGCTTTCCAACTGAGTACAATACCGTCTTCTTCCACGGCAGCTGAAAGATTTTCCGGCTTTGTCGGCTTGTGTATATCTTTTGAGAGTACCGGAGTTTTTCTTGTCTCCTTTGTTCCGTCTCCCAACTGGCCATAGTTGTTTCTGCCCCACACCCACACTGTTTCATCACTTTTTAATGCTAGATTGTGGTATCCTCCTGCCGCCATGCCTATTACATCGGCCAATCCCTCTACCTGTACCGGCTTGCTGCTCCTCGTTGTGCTTCCGTCTCCCAACTGGCCATAGTCGTTATTTCCCCACGCGAATACCGTTCCGTCGCTTATTAACGCCAGACTATGAAATTCTCCTGCTGCTATGCCTGTTACATCGGTTAATCCTTTAACCTGTACCGGCTTGTTGCTTCTCGTTGTGCTTCCGTCTCCCAACTGGCCATAACTATTATGACCCCACGCGAATACCGTTCCGTCACTTCTTAGCGCCAGGCTATGGTATTCTCCCGCCGCAATACCTATTACATCAGTCAACCCTTCTACCTGTACCGGCTTGCTACTGTCTGTCGTGCTTCCGTCTCCCAACTGGCCATAATTATTATAGCCCCATGCAAATACCGTTCCGTCACTTCTTAATGCAAGACTATGGTATCCCCCTGCCGCTATGCCTATTACATCGGTTAGTTCATCTATCTGTACCGGTTTGCTGCTATTTTTTGTGCTTCCGTCTCCCAACTGTCCATAGGTGTTATCACCCCAAACAAATACCGTCCCGTCACTTCTTAGCGCCAGGCTGTGATTGCTTCCTGCGGCTATGGCTGTCACGTCACTCAATTCCTCTACTTGTACCGGCTTATTCTTTCTGGTTGTGCTTCCGTCTCCCAATTCTCCATACCAATTATAGCCCCAGCCAAATACCTTTCCATCGTTTCTTAATGCCAGACTATGGCTTTCTCCTGCTGCAACTGCCACTACATCTTGAATGTCTTTTACCTGAACAGCCACAGTCCTGTCGGTATTTGTTCCGTCACCCAACTGACCATAGTTATTGCGCCCCCATGCATATATTGCTCCGTCACTACGTACCTGCAGACTATGATATCCTCTTGTTGATATGGATGTAAACGCTTTACTGCTTTGGTCTTCAAACATATAACTCTCATCGTCTGCCAAACTAAAAATCACTATATTACCAGTCCCGTAATCTTCTTCATAGGTTTTTTCCGTTACTGAAACTCCCCCCTTTCCTTCATCGAATTCATTGATTAACTCACCATCCTGTGGCGACAACGTACTATTAGTTGCAGTATTATCCTCACCTACCTTGTCCTTTTTTTCTGTTGCCCCATCATTATCATTTTTTATTTGTGTTTCCATTGGATTTTCAATAGATACAGGGCTTAAAATGCCATTTCCCGCATCAGATGCTTCATCAATTGCGAGTACCTGCACAACTTGCCCAAATACCATAACAAAAACCAATAGAATTGCTAAGTTTGACCTCAAGCTTTTGTTTAGCATTTTTGTACCCCCAAACTTAAAATTATTTATATTTTTAAAATTAATACTTACTAAACACAGTAAAAAATCTTTAGAAGTTTACGTCTTAAAAAATAATGAAAATATATTATATTCCGCTATATTTTAACTTATAGGATTTGACTTGTGCAGTAAAATGTAAAACTTTATGCAGCG
>NZ_BAVR01000007.1 GCF_000521465.1 Acetivibrio straminisolvens JCM 21531 | reverse complement strand
CTTTTCAGGTGTCCGAAGGTTAAGCATGATGAGTACTTTTCATCATTATTAAATATAATAAATTAGTTATAATAATTTTTATCATGTAAAATCACTAGTATAAAAAAGTGAAAGGATGTCGATTATGAGAAAACCAATATTTACCGGTGCCGGCGTAGCAATAATAACACCATTTACAGAAAATGGCGTTAACTTTGACAAGTTGGGAGAACTCATTGACTTCCAAATAAAAGAAGGTATCGACTCGATTATAATCTGCGGTACTACCGGAGAAGCATCGACAATGCCTGATGAAGAGCATAAGGCCGTTATAAAATATGCTGTAGAGAAAGTAAATAAAAGAGTTCCGGTTATAGCCGGAACGGGAAGCAACGATACCCACCATGCAATCTGTTTGAGCAAGTATGCAGAAGAAGTTGGTGCAGATGCAATATTAAGTGTAACTCCTTACTACAATAAGACAACCCAAAAAGGACTTTACGAACACTTTAAACTGATTGCCGAAAGTATCAAAATTCCTGTGATTTTATACAATGTACCGGGAAGGACCGGCCTGAATATTGATCCGAAGACTGTAAAACAGTTGTCCGAAATAGAAAACATAGTTGCCATCAAGGAGTGCAACATAAACCAAGTTGGTGAAATTATCAGCATCTGCCCTCCTGATTTTACAGTGTACTCCGGAAACGACGATATGGTAGTGCCTCTTCTTGCTTTAGGAGGCAAGGGAGTAATATCCGTAATGGCAAATATTATTCCAAAGAAAACCCATGAACTTGTGGCTTCTTTCCTTGACGGAAATATTGAAGAAAGCAGAAAAATACAGCTAGACCTCTTAAATCTCGTCAAAGCATTGTTCATCGAAGTGAGCCCTATTCCGGTTAAAGCTGCAATGAACCTTATGGGCATGGAAGTTGGAAAGTGCCGTTTGCCACTTACAGATATGAGTGAGAAAAACTTCGATACATTGAAGCAAACCCTTAAGGATTATGGCTTAATTTAAATTACGCCGTACATATTACGGCGTTTCATGTTGTTTTAAATTTTTTTAATGTACTAATGTAAAAAGGAAGTGCTATTTAGATGATAAACATATTATTAAGCGGATGTAACGGAAAGATGGGTCAAGTAATCAGCAAGCTTGCCTCGGAAAAGGAGGGCTTGAAAATTGCTGCGGGTTTGGACATAAATACTTCAATACAGAATCCTTACCCTGTATATACCGATATAAATAAATGCGATATCAAAATCGATGTAATTATCGATTTTTCTCATCCTTCTGTTTTGCAAGGTCTGCTTGAATTTGCCGTTGCACGAAAAATACCGGCAGTTATTGCAACAACCGGTCTTAGTAACTCCCAGATAAAAATGCTCCATGAAGCATCAAAGCATATTCCCATATTTTTCTCAGCCAATATGTCAATTGGAGTAAACCTGATTCTGGACCTTGTTAAAAAAGCTGCAAAAGTGCTTGAAGGTAATTTCGACATAGAGATTATCGAAAAGCACCACAATCAGAAAATCGACGCTCCCAGCGGAACTGCACTGGTGATAGCCGATGCAATAAACTCTGTTTTGACCGAGGAGCATGAATATATTTATGACAGACACTCCAGAAGAAAAAAGAGGAATAAAAAAGAAATAGGCATACATGCGGTAAGAGGCGGTACAATTGTTGGCGAGCACTCTGTAATCTTTGCCGGCAATGATGAAATAATCGAGATAAAACACACTGCCACATCAAAATACATATTTGCCGAAGCTCATTAAACGCCGCAGTGTTTTTACATGATAAAAAACCGGGTATGTACAACATGGATGACCTTATTCAAAATAAATAGAATTCTGCCGGGGGGGTGTTTGCATGTCCCAGAAAGCGGATGCAAATATTGATATGTCTTATGATACGGCACTTATGACAATTCGCAATGTTCCAAATGACATAAGACTTATTTCCGATATTTTTACTTCCATAGCAGATGAAGACATCAATATACAGATGATAACTAAAACCCCTCAACACCAAGGACATGTAAACGTACTTTTTTGTCTTCCGTCAGAAGATCTTTTTAGAGTCCTTACTGTCTTAAACAAGTATAAAAGCATTGCTAAAGATCTTTTGATAGAGGTTGATGCGTACAACACAAAAATATCGATATTCTGTGGGGAAAGAAAAAATTTTCCCAGCCTTGTTGCAAAGATTTTCAGGCTTTTTGCCGACGAAGAAATCGATATAAAGCTGGCTACCTGTTCCGAATCGGAAATATCCTGTCTGATTCATGAATATGATTCTGACAAAGCTGCATCACTGATACAATGATTTAAGACCATGGATTTTAATTTTAAGCGGGGAGTTTATTCCCCGCTTAAAATTTTGAAACCGACTATCAATAATGAATTTAATACTCTATTCCTTTTCTTGCGCCGATTCCTCTCTCAAAAGGGTGCTTTTTGCACACATTGTGAGATACATAATCGGCAAGTTCAAGTATTTTATCCGGAGCATCCCTTCCGGTCAAAATCATCTCAACATCGGAAGGCTTGTTTTTTAAAACCTCAGCAACATCGCCGACATCAATCAATCCGTTATTCATAGCCGCCATTATTTCATCCAATATCAATATATCGCACTCTCTTTTAAAAAGTACGGTTTTTACAAAGTCAAACGCAGCTTTAACCTCTTTTTTCAGCTCTGCAATCTCCTCTTCACTCATATTAAATATAAATCCGTGTTTCTTCTCGAAGCGAAAAACTTTAAAGCCAGGCTCCAGCTTCTCAAGGACTTTTAACTCCCCCGTATCCTGACTTTTTAAAAACTGAACCATATAAACGGTATAACCTCTACCAAGAGCCTTATGCCTGGCCTACAGCTGCCGTGGTCTTACCTTTTCCATCACCGGTATAAACCTGAATCAAGCCCTTCTCCACTTCTCTCTCACACTCTCTCCTTCTAATACTTCTATATTCTAACAATTGTGCTCTATTATTTCAACTGAAAATTCACAAATCCAAAAATTATATTATAAATTTTATTAAAAAAAGTATTGACATATGGATTTAATGCTAGTATAATTTATTATGCTGAAACGAGATAACGCGCGGTCGTGGTGGAATTGGCAGACACGTACGTTTGAGGGGCGTATGCGAAAGCATGTGGGTTCAAGTCCCACCGTCCGCACCATTAATGAAGAAGAGGAAAAATGTTCCTCTTTTTTTCATTTTATAAAGCTTTAATCTTCATTCTTCAATATTATCTGCAATATTTTTATTAACCCCAATAAATACTTTAATCAATCGCTTTATATATTTAAAGGTCTAACTCTAACAAGCACCCCTTTACCTCCAACTGAATAGAATATAGTATCTCAAGATTCGTGGAGGTGAATATTATGTCAGGTTTCTTTAAAAAGAATTTCTTTAATGACAACAGCGAAATTTTATTCTTCATTATCCTTTTCCTGTTGCTGTTCTTCAACGGAAAAGATTATGACAAGTATGGCTGCTAATAATTAAAAGCAGTATACAGGGTTGGTAGGTTCACTATATACCCTCTAACTACATGGCATAACATTCGGAAACATACATATCGGAATAAATGCACTAATATTTATTTATGAAATTGTATCCACAGATGCATTTAGGAAGGTATTTATGTTTCCGAATTATTTTTAATTAATAATTCTATAGGCACTGCATTTGACATATGCAAAATTCAACATTATCAAGAAATCGTTGATGTCTGTATCTTTTTACCCTCAATACACGTTTTTAAAGAAAGCATTTTTGTTCCTACGCTTTCAAATTCAATTACAATTAAATCTTTAGATTCATCAAGCCTGGTCACCAACCCCTGACCGAATACTACATGTTCCAATACTGCCCCTTCGCAAATTTCATTGGATACAGCTTTATGTTCAGCCTGTTTTTGGGCGAGATTGAAACGATGAACAAATCTTGATACAGCGACCGGCTTATTGTTTGCTTTTGAAAAAGTTAGAAGTTCAAGGTATTTTCTGGCTCTAGTGACACCCACATAGAAAAGCCGGACTTCTTCCTCCATCAATTCATAGTTTCCTTCTTTGCAATCGCTTATGCTTTTTGATGACGGAAACTGCCCATCCACCAAGTCAATCATATACACTCTGTCAAATTCCAGGCCCTTGCTTGAATGTATGGTGGTTAAAACAACCGCATTTTTATTTCTGTTCTTGATAGAATTTTCCACCGCTGTTTTCAGTATGGACAGTCTTTCAAAGAGCCCTTCGAAGGAATCAACCCTTGAAGCTATTGACTTGAGACTATCAATAATATAATTAAGGCTTTCAACCGAATAACCCATTTCCTTCGATGCCCTGCGAATATATTTCTCGTATTCACATTCCTTTTCTATAAACTCTACCGCCTTTAAAGGTTTAAAATAATCAATGGTTTCAATCTGGCCGGCTAAATACTTTATTGCTTCAAAAGTGTCTTTGGGGATATTGGGGTAATTCAGCAAAGTTTCAATAGCTCCTTTACCCTTCCCCATGTTCTCAACGACGTACTCATACATCTCACGGCTTATAAACGCATTGGTTTTGTAATAAATCTGTCCGAAAGCCTCGACATCAAAGGGATCTAATGCAAGACGAATAAAAGCAAGGATGTCATTAACTACCCAATGCCTGAAAAAATGAAGATTGGTATCTCTAATATAAAAAGGTATGTTGTTGTATTCCAAATAATCCACCAGCGGAATGGCGGAAATATTATTCCTGTAAAGGACGGCACATTGCGCCAAATTGCTCTGACTCTTTAAAGCCGAAGTCAGATATACATACTGTTCATTACGGCTCTCTACATGCTTGAATACTACTGCTTCGCCCTCCTCATTCTCGGTGTACATATCCTTTTGATACCGCCCTTTGTTTTGCTTTATAAAAATATTTGCCGGAACCACAATGCTCTTTGTGGATCGATAGTTTTTTTCCATTAATAAAATTTTAGCACCGGGATAGGTTTTCCCAAAATCAAGAAGCGCTTGGGGAAAAGCAGCCCTAAACCCATATATACTCTGATCCTCATCCCCTACCATGAAAATATTGTTTTTAGGGCGGGCAACAAGCTTTATAATCTCATGCTGAACCAAGGAAGTGTCTTGGGATTCATCGACATTAATATAATGATATTTTTCTCTCAGCATATTTATAATTTCAGTATTTTTCTTTAATAGCCGATAGGTTCCGGTAAGCATATCGTCATAATCTATAAAGCCTTCATTCTTCTTACGTTTTTCATATGCATTATAAATATCAACGAAATTTTTGATTCCTACATCCAATTCCCTTATATTTTCTTCAGTGTAAAGCATATTTTTAACAAAACTGATAGAGTTGGACAAATCCTCAAGCCTGTCGTCGCTGATATACTCGTTGTTTATATCCAAATAAATCTGCTTTAATATCTGATTTTTATTAATCGGGCTTTCATTGCCTTCAATAATTTGGGGCATAGGCTTGTTTTTACTTCTAGTATATAAACGCGCAACCGAATAACAAAAGCTGTGAATTGTTGAAAATATCATGCTGGAAGCCAACTCTTTGCCGAAAATACCGCAAAACCGGGTCTTCATGTCCTGGGCCGACGCTTTACTGAATGTCAGCGTGAGTATTTTACCGGGGTCAATTTTATGATTCAGAATCATATTGGCACACCTTGACACAATTACAGTTGTCTTTCCCCCTCCCGGCACAGAAAGCAGCAGAGAAGGCCCGTGAACCCGCAAAACAGCCTCTTTTTGCTGAGGATTAAGATTTAAATTGTATTTGTCAGCCAAAAGCCTAAAAAAGTCTTCCCGGTTCATAAACTCACTCATCTCTTTCTTCCAATTTCAATTACTTATTTTAGCATGGGTAAAAAAATAAATAAAGAAGGTAAAAATTGTGTTATACTAAAAATAGAAAAATTCTAAGCAAAATTATATTTCTGACTTTACAGAAAATACTGATTGCACAGAGGAGATGGGTTCATGAAGCTTATTGATCTTGCCCATAAAATAGAAGACTTTCTTCCGGCATATCCCGGGGATGATGAAACGAGGCTCATTAATACTCGAAAGCTTAAAGAAGATAGCTACACCAATCACAGGCTTCAGATAGATATGCATTCCGGCACCCATATTGACTCTCCCATGCACCTTATCGATTCCAATGCTTATATTTGCGAATACCCCTTGGAATCTTTTATCGGTGATGGATGTATAATTGACGTAAGAAATGAGCCGGTAATCAAATTAAAAAAAGAGTACAAAGACAAAATAACAGAGGGCTGCATCCTGCTGCTTTATACCGGGCTATATCATAAATTCGGTGCAAAGGAATACTTCTATGAGCATCCTGTAGTTGATATGGAATTTGCAGAATTTATGGTGGAAAGGAAAATCAAAATCCTCGGAATGGATACTCCTTCTCCGGACAAACCGCCTTTTCCGGTTCACAAGCTGCTTTTAAAAAGCAAAATTTTCATCCTTGAAAATCTCACGAACATGGACACGCTTCTTGATGCCGAAAAGTTTGAAGTTATAGCCCTTCCTCTTAATATAAAAGCAGACAGTTCAATCCTAAGGGTTGTGGCAAGGGTAATATAAATTTGTAAAAAAGCCCTTCTTTCCGGTTTTTCATTTTCGGGAAAAAGGGCTTTTAAACTTTTCTTATCGGTTTTTTTCAATTTTTCTATTTCTATTATCGAAGTCTTTCTTTTTCTCTCTTAAATTCTTTTTTAGCTGTTTATAGCTTTCTTTATCTCCGCTAAAAGGCACTATTGCCTGGTGGTGCTGATAAGTCCATAATAGTCTTCTTTCAAATGAGTAAAAGGCTCAACACTGTGTTTCAGATAAAACACCGATTCTTGATCCATCTGCAACTTGTCTTCCACATAATGAATTATCATTTCAGAAATAGCCAAGTTAACTGTTTTATACTTTTTTGCCGTATTATTTACTATCGTATCTGTAACTTCAAGTTCATATACCATACAAGGAGCTTCTCCAACTGTAAAAGCAACTCCCTTTATACCTTTCAATTTACCCTTTACAATCAAGCTGCCTTCGCTAAAATAAGCTTCATCAGTTAATTCACTTTCAGTTACTAATGCAATAATATCATTCTTACCATATTCTTTTTCATACTCCTCAAGACTTAACAACACATCTTTTTCCTCCTGTTTATCATTGTCTTGAGAAGACTCAAAAGCCACGCAACTTATTGAAATAATTACGCAAAGTAAAATAGTAAAAACAATTGTCAAATTCCTTTTCATATTTCCATTCTCCTAAAACATATTTTTATAAAGCTTTTTAATTAATTTCATTTGAATTAAGAAATTTCATATATACATTTGCCCAAAATATGTATTATTCCGGCTTAAATTATATACTGCCCTCACCAATTAGCAAATTATAACATCCACTAACATCATATATATTTATTTTTTCCTTGTCAAATTAATCTTTCTTTACATTCCAAATTTAACCTATTAACACTCAAAAATGTGCCAATAAACTTTCACACCCACCCGGGTAGCTAATAGTCACTTTTTTAAATCTGGACAGCAAGGGACCTAAAAAAATAATAGAAGATCTCATTTCCACTGCGAGATCTTCAGGAATTTCGGTGCTGTTAATAGTTGAAGAATCAATTGTCACAACATCTTCTTCAAACTTAACCTTGCAACCTAACTTCCTCAAAATCTCAAGCATTATCTCCACATCTCGAAGCCTTGGGCAATTCTTTATGACACTTATACCATCATTAAGAACTGTGGCGGCAAGTATGGGTAAAACAGCATTTTTTGAACCTTCAACAACTATTTCACCCTTTAGTTTCTGGCCACCTGTCACAATCAACTTACTCATAATACACCTCCGTAACATTCGGTGGTTAAACCCAAACCATCTTTTTCTCATTGTATAAATGTAAATATAACTATACATATATAATTATCTTATGCTGGGTTTACAAAAATGTTACTTTAGTGATTATATAACGAGTGAATAAAAAAGGACTCTCTTTCGAGTCCTTATATTTGGCCTCTTAGAATGAAATGAAAGAGGCAAAAGCGAAGGGACTTGATGTCCCGAGCCTTTATTTAACTTGCTGTTTTGCTTTTCATTATGTCTTTTATTATTCCAAAAATTTTTTCCGTTGCATTTGTTATACCCATACTCTTGGCATTTTGAGCCATTTGTGAGAGTATGCCATTGCTTTTGAGAAGTGTTGTAATCTGTTCGTACAATATATCCGGCCTTAAGTTTTTTTCCAGAATCACTACCGAAGCTCCCTGCTGTTCCAAGGCCCTGGCATTGTGCTCCTGATGATTGGCCGTAACATAGGGTGACGGAATTAATATTGAAGGAACACCCAATGCGGTCAGCTCGCTTATTGTTATTGCCCCCGCCCTGCAAACCACAAGGTCTGCCGCCGCCATAGTATTTGCCATGTCAAATATGTACGGGAGGATGTTAATATTCGGCAATTTTACATCTCCGATTTTCTTCATTATACCCTCATATTGAGCCTCTCCGGTCGCATATATCAAATGAAATCCCAAATCATCTTTATGTTTTTTGATAAGTTCCGCCACTGTGCTGTTTATATTTTCAGCACCCCTGCTTCCTCCAAATATCACAACCAAGGGCACATCTTTAGGTATTCCAAGTTTCTTACGGGCAGTCTCCCTGCTTACTTCCAGCATTTCACTTCTTATAGGATTTCCGGTAAATACCACTTTGGATTTGTCTTTAAAATACTTCTCCGATTCCTTAAAGCTTATTGCTACCTTGTCAACAAACTTTGACAATATCTTGTTTGTCACTCCGGGGAAAGCATTCTGTTCATGAATAAGGGTTGGTATTTTCATGCTTGAAGCATTGAACAATACCGGTCCGCAAACATATCCTCCGGTCCCTATCACCAAGTCGGGCTTGTAATCCTTTATAATCTTTCTTGCCTCTAAAAGCCCTTGAAACAATTCCTTCACTGCAACAAGAGTATCAACGGAAAGCTTTCTTCTAAATCCCCTCACCTTTATCATCTTTATCTCAAAATTCTCTCTAGGTACAAGCTTGGTCTCAAGTCCTCTCTCAGTTCCGATAAAAAGAATCCGGGCACCCGGCTCTTTTTTCTTAATATACTTGGCAATCGCAAGTCCCGGATTAATATGCCCTGCTGTACCTCCCCCGCTGATAATCACTTTCAAAATCAACTCACCTCAAATTCTTTCATAATTTGCATATTTAGAAATATTAAGAAGTATACCTACCCCCGCCATAAGGAAAATAAGAGAAGTTCCTCCGTAGCTAAAAAACGGAAGGGGCATTCCCGTTACCGGCATGGAAGATGTAACAACAGCAACATTTATAACCGCCTGAACGGCAATCAGCGAAGTTATACCTATAGCCACTAGGCTTCCGAAAACATCCGGTGCATTCATGGAAACCTTGACTCCACGCCATATAAAAATTAGGAACAAAAGAAGCACCAATGCAACTCCTATAAATCCCAATTCCTCTGCCAATACAGCTAAAATAAAGTCATTATACGGTTCCGGGATATAAAGAAACTTCTGAAGACTGTTTCCCAGGCCTCTTCCAAACAGCCCGCCCGAACCGATGGCATAAAGGGATTGTATAACCTGCCATCCTGCTCCCTGAGGATCATTCCAAGGATTTAAAAAGGACGTAACCCTGCTCATTCTGTAATCGGAAGTAAAAATCAAATAACTTACCGCAGCCACAGCAGGCGCCCCCATCAATACAAAGTGTAAAATCCTTGCTCCTGCACAAAAGAGAATTATACACGATACCATACCTATAATTATGGTTGCACTCATGTGAGGCTGCAAAAGCAGCAACAATGCATGAATACCTATCAGTATCAGATATGGAACAAGACCTTTAAAAAAGTACTTCAGACTATCCTGCCTTTTGGAAAGACTAAAAGACAGGAACAAAATCATAGCCAGCTTTGCAAATTCGGAAGGCTGAAAGTCGACAAACCCAAGGTCAAACCACCGGGTTGCGTTGTTACGGGTAGCACCGATTCCGTCTATCCAAACAACAGAAAGCATCCCAAGACTTACAAGCATGATAATGGGCGACAATTTACCAAGCTTTCTGTAGTCAATATTCATTGTAATAAACATTGTAAAAAGCCCTAAAGGAACATATAGCAGCTGTTTCTTTAAAAAATGATACGAATCGCCCTTCATATAGTTATATGCATGGGGAGCACTGGAACTAAATACCATTATTGAACCAATAGTAAGCATTATCAACACAGTTAGGAATATCAAAAAATCAAACGGCTTCTTAGTTATAGTTGCAGATTTCATTGTTTTCCCCCTCTAAAGCTTCAGCCTTAATGGCTGTTAATGCTTTTACCGGATTTTACTTCGCGAAACAGGTTTTATCAATAGAACTTAAGTCTCAGCGCAAAGAATCCAATGATGCAAAGGAGCACCGTTACTCCCCAGAATACCCAAACCACCTTTACTTCTTTCCAGCCGGAAAGTTCAAAATGGTGATGAATAGGCGCCATTTTGAAAACTCTTTTTCCCGTCAATTTAAACGAAAGTACCTGTATCATAACCGATAATGCCTCAATTACATAAATACCGCCAACTATCAATAGTATAAGAGGCATTTTCATCAAAATTGCAATTGCACCAACCGCCCCGCCTAATGCCAGTGAACCTGTATCTCCCATAAAAACTTTGGCAGGGTATGTATTGAATGCCAAAAATCCTAAACATCCACCCGAAACTATGGATGAAAATATTTTTATGTATTCCCACTCGCCTCTTGTCATTGCCACTATGGTGAAAAAGACAGCAATTATAAGAGTCACACCTGCTGCCAGTCCGTCCAGGCCGTCGGTAATGTTCACTGCATTCGTTGAGGCGATTAAAACAACCACCACAAAGGGAACAAACAACCATCCAACGACACCGTTTTATCCATTCCCATAAAAGGAATTATGATATCCGAAGTCTGGGTCCGAGAGACATAAACGGCAAAAGTGACAGCAACCAAAAGTAAACCGAACATTTTTTGATTCCAGTAAAGACCGTCTTTCCTTTTCTTTACTACTTTTATAAAGTCATCAATAAAACCAATAAGCCCAAAGCCAAGAGTTACAAAAATAAGAGGAATAACCCTCTTGTCCTGTCCTGCATAATAAGCTGCAAGAACAACAACAGGTATAAGGAAGATCATTCCGCCCATAGTCGGCGTGCCTGTCTTTTTATAGTGGGATTTCGGCCCGTCGTCCCTTACCGTCTGACCGAATTTCAACCGCGTCAGCATCGGAATAAGCATAGGACCTAATATCAGAGATAAAGCAAAACTCAGTATAAACATAAAAACATGCATCGAAATATTAAACGGCAAATTCAATTCCACACTCCCCCATTAATACCAAATAATCCACTTGTTCAGATATTCTATGCAATTTTGTATCACTCCAACTTTACACCTTTAAGCGGGGCAAGTCAATATATTAACTATTTCCTCCATCCTCATACCCCTTGAACCCTTTACAAGCAGTACGTCTCCGCTCTTTAAAACGTCTTTCAAAAACTTTGCCGCATCTATATTATCCGTGAATTCAAAAACCCTATCCTCCTTTGCTCCTGCTTCAATAGCTCCTTGGGCAATATTTCTTCTGTACTCTCCCACAGCTACAACAAAATCTATTCCCTTTGATACAGCATATCTTCCCAATTCAACGTGAGCACTATGGGAGATTTCCCCAAGTTCAAGCATATCACCCAATACGGCAAAAGTTCTGCCTTGGCAAGATATATCCTTTAAAACATTAATTGCAGCTCCATTGACTGGGGACTGGCATTATAAGCATCGTTTATAATCTTCAAACCGTTATGGTTTAAAATATTTAGCCTCATCTTTCCCGGCGAAAACTCTTCAATTCCTTCAATTATTTTCTCAGGCGATATACCAAGCTCAATTCCCGCTGCAATACCTGCAAGGGCATTGTAAACATGATGAATTCCGGGTACAGGAATTCTCACCCTGTATTCTCTTCCTTTAAGCTCAATATCAAATGTAGTACCTTCTCGCCCAAAGATTCCACATTGTACGCCCGGTAATCGAGCCCTTCTTCCATACCGTAAAACACAGTCCTAAACTTTAAAAGATTGTTTAATCCATACAATAATTTGTCATCACCATTTAGTATTGCCAAACCTTTCTCATTTAAGCCCTCAAAAATCTCCATTTTTGCTTTTAATATATTATTTTTTGATCCCAGCTTTTCAATATGAGATACTCCTATATTTGTTATTATTGCTATATCGGGCTTTACTATTGACGTAAGACGCTTATTTCACCAAAACCGCTCATGCCCATTTCCACAACTGCAGCCTCATGAGATTTGTCGAGGTTGAAAATTGTAAGGGGTACTCCGATTTCATTATTAAAATTCCCCTGGGTTTTTAACACATTAAAACCTTTTGACAACACTGCAGCAACCATTTCCTTTGTGCTGGTTTTTCCCACACTTCCGGTAATTCCCACAAAAGGGACCTTGTATTTCTGTCTGTAATATGCCGCAAGATCCCTTAAAGCCTTAAGTGTATCCGAAACCTTTATCAAAACTTTGCCGTAAAAAGGCTCTATTTCCTTTTGGGTGAAGCTGCCAAAAGCTCCTTGTTCAAGGGAAGATGCAATATAGTCATGTCCGTCAAACCTTTCTCCTATAAGAGGAACAAATAAATCTCCCTGCTTTATATTCCTTGAATCGGTGGAAACATTGCAAAAAACAGTATTGATTTCCCCGGATACCAAGGTCCCTCCAACTGCTTTTATTACTTCCTCGCATTTTAGATTCTCCATTTTTATTCCCTCCAGGCTGTTTAATTATTGTTGCTGTCCAATTCCTCCAGTATATCTCTTACTACTTCCCTCTCGTCAAAATGGATTGTTTTATCTTTTAGAATTATATATGTTTCATGTCCCTTACCTGCAAGGAGAATTATATCCTTTGGCTTTGCATTCATCAAAGCATATTTTATAGCTTCACGCCTATCGGTAATTGTGGTATACAATCCCCCGGTCTTTTTAATTCCTTCTTCGATGTCCCTTATTATCGCTTCCGGATCTTCCGTTCGGGGATTATCCGAAGTTATCACGGTAAAATCCGCAATTTGTCCCGATATCCTTCCCATAACCGGTCTTTTGGTTCTGTCACGATCGCCGCCGCATCCGAATACGCACACCACTCTTCCGGGAGCATACGCCTTTACTGTGGTTAGAATATTTTCAAGGCTGTCAGGGGAATGGCATAGTCAATCATTACCGTATAATCTTTTTGATATCCAAACTTCCGCTCTTCCGGGAACAGTCACCTTTTCCAATCCTTTTTTGATATATTCAAAGGGAACTCCCATAAGGGCACAGCTTCCTATTGCAGCAAGAGCATTATATACGCTGAACTTTCCGGGAATATTTACCTTGACGTCTCCGGTAAACCATGGCGAAACAACCGTAAAATCCACACTGTCCGAGTGGTGTACAATATCCATTGCCCGTAAATCCGCTTTGTTGTCTATCCCCATTGTATAGACTTCACACTTTGCGTTGTCCACCACTTTCGGTCCAAATTCATTATCTATATTTATAAGACCTTTTTTACACATGCTAAAGAGCTTGATTTTTGCATTAAGATAATTGTCAAAGGTTTTGTGGAAATCGAGATGATCTCTTGAAAGGTTCGTAAACACTCCTATGTCATACTCACTGCAGCTTACCCTGTGAAGCTCAAGGGCATGGGAAGACACTTCCATTACAACACTGTTCACATTCTTTTGCACCATCTCTGAAAAAAGCTCTTGAAGGTCATAGCTTTCCGGTGTTGTTCTGTCAGTCGGAAGCACCTCGTGCCCTATCATATTTGATATTGTTCCGATAAGCCCAACCTTCTGCCCAAAGGCTTCAAGAATTGATTTGATCATGTATGTAGTGGTAGTCTTTCCTTTGGTACCGGTAATGCCCACCAGATTAAACCTGCTCGACGGGTGTCCGAAAAAAACGTCGGCGACACTGGCAAGAGCATATCTGGTATCCTCAACCCTAACAACCGATGCATCTTCAGGAACATCCACATCTTTTTGAACCAGAAAAGCTCTGGTTCCATTCTCTATTGCCTGGGGAATAAACTTGTGTCCGTCCACCTTGAAGCCTTCTATGCAAACAAATAGAGAGCCTGCTTTTGCTTTTCTGGAATCGTAAGCAATATCCATTATTTCAATATCCATGTCACCTTCTACTTCAACTACATTCAGTCCTTTAACAAGATCTTTCAGTTTCATAAAAATCCTCCCGTCAAATTACGCTTTCTACGTTTCATCCTGCGTTTTTAAAGTGCATCTCAATAAAATGTTAATGCGTATCAAGAAATACAAACTCAACCTCTACTACTTCGCCCTGTGCTATTTTTGCTCCGGGTTCAATGCTTTGCTTTACGGCATTACCGTTACCTACAACTTTTATGTTAAGTCCTGCAGCGTTCAAAGCTTTAGTCGCTTCATCAATTGTCTTGTTAGTCACATCCGGAACTTCCACCAATATTTCTTCTTCCGGTTCATAAGTATATGCAATGACAACAGATTTTTTGGCAAGAAGCGCACCGGGCTTGGGAGTTTGTTCTTTAATAACCGCATTTCCGTCAGTGCTGTCCCCTTCTATTCTATATTCAAGTCCATACTCTTTTAGAATCTTTTTTGCCTCATCTATAGTTTTATCTCTTATATCGGGAACATATACCTCTTCTGCTATCATTTCCATGTCTTTTTCATTATATCTTCTTTCAACACCAAGATAATCCAATGTCTCTTCCACTATCTTGCCCGCTACCGGAGCTGCAATAGTTCCTCCGTAATATACCTCACCTCTCGGATTATCCAGAGCCACCAAAACGCATATGCGAGGGTTGTCTGCCGGCGCAATGGCTGCAAATGAAGCTATGTATACCCCTTTTTCAATAGTTTCCGAAGTACCTGTCTTTCCTGCCACTCTATATCCTTTAACATACGCATTTCTTCCGGTTCCTTCGGATACCACTCCTTCCAAAACATTCAGAAGAGTTTCTGCTGTCTGCTTTGAAATAACATTTCTCACAACCTGAGGCTCGAATTTTTCTACCACATTTCCTTCAGAGTCAACAACCTCTTTTGTAAGATGAGGTTTTATAAGCTTTCCTCCGTTGGCAATTGCTCCATATGCAGAAATCATTTCAAGTGGGGTAACGGTAAATCTCTGTCCAAAAGAAGCAACTGCCAAGTCAATTTCTTTCGGCTTTGCATGAAAACTTCCCTTTGCCTCTCCGGGAAGCTCTATACCTGTCTTGTCATAAAATCCAAAAGCTCTTAAGTAATTATAGAACTTATCAACACCTACATCCAATGCCACTTTGACAAAAGCGGGGTTGCAGGAATTGTATACTGCTTCCCTGAAAGATTCCTCACCGTGGAAATTCGGTTTCCAGCAATTAATATCGTGTCCCTGGACTTTAATGGTTCTATCACTGGTTCTTGTCTCGGGAGTCACAACACCTTCTTCAAACCCTATGGCAGTTGTTATTGCTTTGAAGGTAGAACCCGGCTCATAAGTATCGGAAACCGCCTTGTTTCTCCATACAGTCTTGTATAAAATGTCTATATCCTTCTGAGAAGTTCCAGTCCATGTTGCAGGATCTTCTGACGGGGGACATGCTCTAGGATTATTGAGATTAAAGTCAGGCTTTGACACCAAAGCCAAAATTTCTCCGTTTCTGGGATCCATTACAATGGCAAAACCTCCGTTTGCCACCTTATTGTCGTCTATAGCTTTTTGCAAAGCTTCCTCGGCAAAATACTGAATGGTTTCGTCTATTGTGAGCACCACATTCAATCCATCCTGAGGGTCAATACGTTTATTTTCATAGTTGGGCATTTGACGGCCATGGGCATCAACCTCGCTCAAGATTTTTCCCGGTACTCCTTTAAGATATTTTTCCATGGTCTTCTCAATACCGTCAAGACCCTGGTTGTCTTCTCCAACAAATCCAATTATATGGGCTGCAAGATTTCCCTTCGGATAATATCGTTTTGTGTCCTCGTCAATATACAAGCCTTTGATTTTTTCTTCACTCTTCCACTGTCTTATCTGATTGCCGATATTTTTCTCAACTCTTTTCTTTATTATCTCATACCGGCTGTTGGTTTTGTTTATTTTCTTCAGTACCGATTCCTCATCCAAGTCCAAAAACTCTGCAAGCTTTTGTGCAATTTGCCTCCTTACCTCCGGCGACTTATCCATTTCTGTGGGATTTACCACTATCCTGTCAACAGTTGCACTCATTGCAAGCTGCTTGCCATTTCTGTCAAGTATTGATCCTCTTCTTGGAGGTATTTCTCTGTCGCTGTTTTGCTGTTCGTAAGCTTTTCTCTGCAGTTCTTCACCTTTAACAATTTGGAGCCATCCAACTCTTACCACCAAGCATACTACTAAAAAAGAAAATATCAACAAGACAGCCAAAAGCCTCTTTTTCATTACTAAACTTGTGCCTGCCAATCAAGTTCCCCCCAATACTTTTTTATATTATAAAAAACTGCCCGCTAAATTTAAGTTAAACAAGCTCTTTTGTCCCAAAAAAGACACAAACCATTTCCTAAGATGCCTAGGGTTCACTTAAAAATTTAAGGTGCAGTTTTACCAAAAATCCAAACATATTCTTTTATACCGGCTATATTTAGCGTTTACTTCTCTATAAGCAACAAGCTTAATATAAGAGACTGGCAAGCAAATTCACCTTGCTGATAAAGGCAGAGAATATGCCGGCATTTTTCATCTCCTCCTGCTTTGCTGCTTCAGATACTATAGTAAAGTCGCTTTGAGGAACCTTTACATATACAATCTGATGCTTGTCGGGTTTATGCATACCAAGTTCTTTTTCGGCAAATTCTTTTATCTTCTGTATGTCAATACTGTTCTCTATTTCAACTTTTATCCTAATATTTTCATTCTTAATTTCCTCATAAGCTTTAAGTTGCCTGTCGATTTCATAATTCATCTCAGTTATACGGGAATATCTGTACATTGCCAGAGAACCCATGGCAAATACAAAAAGAAGACAGAAAATAACCTTTCTCTTTACTTTGTTGTTGTTTCTCTGTTTCTTCTTAGCGTTTAGCACCTTGTTTTCTTCATATACGTCGTATTCGATTTTTCTTGCCGCTGTTCCGATTATGTAGTTCTTATCCTCTAACATATGTATTCACCTCAAACCGATTATATTCCCATAAAACAGACAACAAATCCGGGGGCTAGCATAAAAGCATCCCCACCCGGAATAATCAATCATAAAAGTTCCTGCCGTAAGGCTTTGTCTTTAGTAATGTCGGTTAATCTTTCTCTTTTCAGTTTGACTCATCTTTTGTTTACTCTTTTCTTATCTTTTGTTTGCCTGTAAATTTGTGTTTTCTTTTGTTTTTTTGACTTTCTTGCATTTTTTCTTTTGTGTGAAATTTTGCTTTAACTTTTCTCTTTTTTCTTTGGTTTTTTAATTGTTTTTACTTTATCTTTTGTTGTTTTTACCTTTAAACTTTTGTTTTGTACTTTTAATAAAATTTTGTCCTTTGTATTTCTTTCGCTTTTATCTTTTGTTTTCGTTGTTGTCTATATATTATTTTATATTAAATTTTTTCCAACACTCTAAGCTTTGCACTTCTTGCCCTCGGATTTGCTTGAAGTTCTCTCTCATCCGGAACTATCGGTTTCCTGCTTGCAAGTAATGCCACCGGTTTTCTTCCGCATGTGCAAACCGGAAATTGCTTCGGGCAAACACAAGGGTTTACTTTTTTATTAAACTCATCCTTAACAATCCTGTCCTCAAGAGAATGAAATGTTATTATGCAAAATCTTCCCCCGGACTTTAACAGCTCTGTGCCGTCTTCAATGGTCTTTGCAAGTATTCCCAGTTCATTGTTTACAGCTATTCTTAATGCCTGAAAAGTCCTTTTTGCAGGATGTGGGCCTTCCCTTCTTGCAGAACTGGGTATCGCCGCCTTAATGATGTCAACAAGTTCCCCCGTTGTCTCAATTTCTTTCTTCTTTCTTTCCTCTACAATAAACTCTGCAATTCTCGATGCCCATTTTTCTTCGCCATAGTCTCGAATTATTGCCTTTATTTCCTCCCTGCCGTATTCATTGACTATTGTCTTTGCTGTAAGCATTCCTCTTCTGTCCATTCTCATGTCCAAGGGAGCATCTTTGTTGTAGCTAAAGCCCCTGGAAGCTTCATCAAGTTGATGGGAGGAAACTCCTAAATCCAAAAGTATTCCGTTTACAGTCTCAATATTGTGTTTTTCACAAACATCCTTGATGTTTACAAAATTTGTGTTTTCAAGGATGACTCTTGCTTTAAAGTTCAATTTAGCCAATTTCTCTTGTGATGTTTTAATTGCAAATTCGTCCTGATCCAGACCGATTAATGTACCGTTTTTATCAAGCCTTTTTAAAATCTCAACGGAATGACCCGCACCTCCCAAGGTGCCGTCTATGTATACTCCATCAGGCTTGATTTCAAGGTTTGCAATGGTTTCTTCGAGCAAAACAGGTTTGTGATGAAATTCCATTTAAGCTAACCAACTCCCACTTTAAAATTCAGCATTTATCCGACACAACCTCAAATTCCCAGCATCGCCATCTTTTCAGCAATGCTTTCGGCACTCATATTTTCATCTCCAGAATAGCTTTCCCATTTGCTCTTATCCCATACTTCAACCCTTGTCGATACACCAATTATATATACATCCTTTTCCAATCCCGCATACTCCCTTAAGTTCTGCGGTATAAGTATTCTTCCCTGCTTGTCCACTTCAGCTTCAGCAGCACCGGCAAAGAAAAATCTCACAAATGCTCTTACATCTTTATCTGTGAATGGAAGTGATTTTAGCTTGGCTTCCAAGTTGCTCCACTCTTCCAATGAATACGCAAACAAACAGTTATCCAGACCCTTGGTCAATATAAATCTCTCACCAAGTCCTTCTCTGAATTTGGAAGGTATTATTACCCTGCCTTTGGCATCAACTGAATGTTGGTATTCACCATAGAACAACAATTTCACCTCACATTTTGGAACAACCCACCACTTCGCACCACTTTCCACCACTTATACTTCAATTTTAGTTCAAAATGGCCCAATAATCAAGTCCATTTTAAAAATTTCCTAATAAAAAAACAAAAGATAGGAAACAAGTCCTATCTTTTTAGAATAAATTCCGCTTGATAATATCAGCTTTTCACTTTAAATATGATTTACCCACTCCAGCTATCTTCCATATTTATCCTCCATACAAGCTTTTCTGTCTCCTTGCCGATATGCTTAGAACCACTCCTATAGCAATATAGTTAGTCAGCATCGCACTCCCCCCCTGACTGACAAAGGGAAGAGGAATACCGGTAACCGGCAAAAGTCCGATGCTCATACCTATATTTTCTATAAAGTGTATTGCGAAAATGCAGTTATGCCGGTAACTACAAAAGTTCCGTATCTATCCCTTGCATTTTCAAAATATATAAGCATCTCATTAGAATGAAGAATACCAAAGCCAGAATTATAATTGCTCCAACAAACCCCAATTCCTCACCCACTACGGAGAATATAAAATCCGACTCCTTTACGGGCACCAGTGAATTTTGCGTTTGAATCCCCTTAAAGAGCCCTTTTCCAAAAATCTTGCCCGAACCTATCGCTATTTTCGACCGGATAACGTTCCATCCCGCCCCTAAAGGGTCCAATTCGGGGTTTAGGAAAACCCTTATTCTGTCCTTTCTTGTTTCATTGAGGACAAAAAACCACATAACCGGTAAAGCAGCAACCCCCGCACCCATCAGCATCAAAATATACTTATAGCTGATTCCGAAAACAAACAGCATTACAAAAACCGCAAATACAAATACCAATGTGGTTCCAAAATCCTTTTGTGCCAAAACCAATGCTATCGGTATACCGGAGTATATGACAAACTTTATGATATTGGCAGTCCTATTCTTTTGCCCGTCATATATTCTTTCCAGAAAAACGGATGAAACCAGCACCATCGATATCTTCGCAAGCTCAGAAGGCTGAAAACTAAAACCCATTATATTAAGCCAGCTTCGGCTTCCCAACTTTTCTCCCGTACCTATGAAAAGAACCAGTACCAATAAAACCACCGTGAAAATATAGAATGGAATTCCCAGTACCTTAAAATCCTTATAATCCAGTAAACTAATAATCAGAGCCAAAACAGTACCTACTACAATACTTCCCACCTGTACCAGAAACATTCTCCGTCCACCGGGCATTGTAGCTACCGCACTTTTTAAAACAAAGGCACCAATAATAGATAAAAAAGTAACTGCAAAAAACAAAAGATAGTCGAATTTTTGTAATATATTGGAGTTTTTTGCCTTTTCGATAAAATACATAGAATGTCACCTTCTAACAGATAATATGTAACCACGGTAAAAATCTGTTGGAATCAATAATTAAAAACTACTGTCAAGCCCTTTTAACATTCCTTGCCCGACAGTAGTCAAACTACTAATAATCACAATATAATTATATTTTTATCTCAAAGCAATGTCAACCAATTCCAGAATTTAACCATTTAAAGCTTAACAAACAGTGTCTTTCTCTATTCTAATTCGGATTCTTCCTCCCCAACAATTCGTTATAGTACTGGACGATAAGCATATCAAGCTTCACACTCAGCTCGTATATTTTTGAGTAATCGTCACCGTTGTCAATCATATCGTTTAATTGACTTTGTAAGTCTTCAATTTTAAATTGCATTTACTACACCACCATTTATCTTTTGTATACTAACACGACGTCAAAACTAAATTTGTGACATTCATGTTTGTTTTTTGTTCCTTTATTATAAAAAAATACTAATTACGAGTCAATACCATTCGAAAATTGTAATAATAATGTAATATTTGATATAAACATGTCAATTATAGCATTTTTTTATTGTCAATCTCACTCTCTCCAATACTTTTTTCCACATTTTCCTCTTTGGTGTCGCATTCTGTCTCATTTTTGCAAACCTCTTCACAGTCCTTTATGTCACACGGGCCATTGGCAGCATTATAGACCAATTCTCCTTTTGAAGTCCTGTGCCTTATAACGATTATTATCGCAAATACTATAGAAAAAACAATGGCTAGAAGCTGTGAAATTCTAAAATTCCCAAGATAGAGGCTGTCGGTCCTTAGTCCTTCAATCCAGGCTCTGCCTACGCCGTACAAGAGCATATAGAAGAAAAATAATTCGCCGCGAACTTTATACCTCTTCCTGTACCAAATCAAGAAAAGGAAAACTCCAAAATTCCACAGGGATTCATATAAAAACGTCGGATGAACCGGCATCGTAGGATCAATACCGCTGTCATTCAAAGATCTTAAGTAATTTTCCACATCCCCGCTATGCATTCCCCAGGGAAGATTGGTATTTGTCCCGAAAGCTTCTTGATTTACAAAATTACCCCATCTGCCAATTGCCTGAGCTAAGACAAAGTATGGCGAGCCCAAGTCCGCAAGCTTTAGAAAATCTATCTTTTTTATTTTTGCAAAAAATATGCGGTAATTACTGCCCCGATTAATCCTCCATAGATTGCCAGACCACCGGTCCTGATATTGATTATTTTCTTGAAATCCCCATTAAACTCATGCCAGTTAAAAACAACATAGTAAATTCTTGCACCAATAACAGCTATGGGTGCAGCCCAAAAAACAAGGTCAATCGCATCGTCGGACTTTATACCGAATTTTTCACTGTTTCTAAGACCAAAAACAATTGCAAGGAAAAAACCTGTTGCAATAATTATTCCGTACCAGTAGACAGGCAAATTAAAAATATAAAAGGCAACCTTGTCTATGGTAAACTCCAACCCCAGCTTCGGGAACTTCACAATATTTACAGTATTCATTTTTTTCCCCCTTTTCTTTATACCGGATTTATCACCGACATTGCAAGTCTATCCAAATTAAAATGTTCTTCAAATACATTTTTTACATAATCAAAAGACATATTGTCATAGACATCGGGATAGTCAAACATGCTTACCTCTTTAAAGTACACCGATATGAACATATGCGAAATTCTTTCCACCGAATTGAGTTGCCTCATAAATCTTCCTTTCAAGGCTCTTTTAATCCGTTCGTAGCTGTCTTTATCAAGTCCTTTACTTTGTATTTTCTTAATTTCATCCACCACTCTGTTCTTTACCGTCAAAGGGTCTTTGGACTCACCGCCAAAAGCCGAATAAGCATAATTTTCTTCAATAGTATAGTCAAAATCAAAGGTGTTGTTGATAAGACCTTCATTGTACAATTCATTGTAAAGGCTTGAACTTCTGCCCATTATCATCTCAAGCAGGAGCTTTATTGCAATCTCCCTCTTTAAGCACTCAATTCCCTTTGAAGCAAAATCTGCGTCCTTAAATCCCATTTGAAACATGGGCATGGCAACCGCAAGCTTTTGCTCAACATAGTCCCGGTTAATTGTCTTTGGTTCCTCGGGAAAAATCCTCTTTATTTCAGGCTTGCTGCTCTTTGTATCAACACTGTCCTCTATCTGTCGGAACACTTCTTCAGGTTCAACATCCCCCACTACCAGAATCATCATATTTGAAGGATGATAGAAGGTATTATAGCACTTGTACAAAATGTCCCTGTTGATTTTGCTTATGCTTTCAACAGTTCCCGCTATGTCAATTTTCACAGGGTTATTTACGTAAAATGCATCCAGCAAATTGAAAAAAACTCTCCAGTTCGGATCATCTTCGTACATCCTGATTTCCTGAGCTATTATGTCTTTCTCCTTCTCGACACTTTCCTCTGTAATAAAGGGGTTCTGAACAAAATCCAAAAGGAGCTGAAAATTGTCTTTAAATCTGTCGGTACAGGAAAAAAGATACACCGTCTGGGCAAAGCTGGTGTAAGCATTGGGATTTGAACCCAGCTTAGAAAACTTATCCATGACACTTCCGTCTTTTTGCTCAAAGAGTTTGTGCTCCAAAAAGTGTGCAATCCCGTCAGGAACCTTTATTGCATCCGTTTCTCCGGGTACAACAAACTCATTATTGATAGAACCGTAATGAGTTGCAAAGGTTGCATACTTTTTCGAATATCCTTTTTTCGGCACCACAAAGGATTTAAGACCGCTTGAGTGCTCATATATATAAACTGTTTCATCGATGTTTTTATATTCAATAGCTCTCATATTCATTTTATCTATAATTCTCCCTTCTATTTTTTCTGCCATTTATTCCTTTGATGTTAGGAAATAAACCGTATCCAGCTTTATTCTTTGGGCAATATCCACTACATCTTTTTTGGTTACTTCTTTTACGTTTAAAATAACGTCATCGGGAGTGTCGTTGGTTTCTGCAATATACTGGCTGAGATAGAAGTCCACAGTTTGAAGCTGACTGTCCTTTAGAGACTTAATCCCCGTTTCTATGCTTTTGATGGATGCCTCATACTCATAGTCGGAAATATTGCCGCTTTTTATCTCTTCCAACTGCTTATATATTATCTCCAACGCCTTGTCTTTGTTTTTTATCTCTATCCCGCTGCTTACCACCATAAGACCCTTAAACTTCTCAAGTCTTGAAAATGCATAGTATGCAAGCCCTGCCTTTTCCCTTACGTTCTGGAAAAGCTTTGAATGAAGTCCGCCGCCTAAAATGCTGTTATAGACCAGCAATTTATAATAGTCCTTGCTTCCGGGCTCTGTATTGGTACGAAAGCCCAGACACAGTTTTCCCTGATTTACGCTCACTCTTTCAATAATGTTTTTAACTTCCCCCACATCGGCTTCTACCTTAGTCCTGTCTATGGATTTTATATTTCCTCTCTTTATTTTCCCAAGGCCGTCAATTATGTATTTCACTCCTTCATCCTCAATATCTCCGGAAATGAAAACATATACAGGCAGAGTTTCAAGGAAGTATTTGTAGTGTTCAAAAAGGTTTTTCTCGTCAATACCTTTCAAATCTTCCACACTTCCATAGTCATATATCCCAAAAGGTTCATCCTTGCACATCTCCTCAAGGCATTTTTCTATGGCATATTGCATTTTGTCATTGACTCTGCTCTCAATAAGCTCCTTCAAATTCTGGGCTTCCTGTTCCACATATTCTTTCTTGAAGGCATTGTTTTCAAGAACAGGCTTGGTTATTATGTTTAAAAGGAGATCAAAGTTTTTCTTTGTAAGATCAATATCGGGCTGAGCATACTTATTTGAAATGTATTCAATATAAAACTGAACTATCTGATGCTCCCCCTTCTTTGTTACGCCACAGTCAAATACAGAGCCGTAAAGCTCTTCAAGGTAAAGAGATATGTCCCTTATTGTGGGATAACCCTCGCATCCTCTTCTTAGAACAGCGGGAAGCATTGCATTTTTAGACGCATTTTCCCCGGTTAGATTGTCATAGAAAAAAATATTAATTGAATTGGTTTTAAATTTCTGGCTTTTTATCCTGTAAACCTTTATTCCGTTAAAAGATGCAATTTCCGATACTTTGCTTTCTGAAATCAAAGTATTCATTAAATCAATCCTCTCTTTGTAAATGATATCTTTCCTGCAAAATCTCAATCTTACAAACTTAATTTCCAAAACTTTAGGTAAAATAACGTATGTTAATAGTATAATAAAAAATACACCTTTATTCAATATTTGTCAGTCAAGTTTTATTAGTTGTTTATTATTAGTAAAATAAAAATCTTGGGTATTGAAAATAATAATATTGGAGGGATTTCAATGAATCAGGTTAGATATTACAGAAAATATCCAAGAACTCATTCCAAGCAAAATGAGAATAATGAGCATAATGAGGCGCGGACGATTGATCTAACTATTGCACAGGCTGCCGGAATACTCGTATTAACATTTGCAACGGGCATACTTTCGGGATGTTTGCTAAAAAATACAGATAAAAAGGGAGGCATATCCACCTCCCTTTAGTTCATTTGCAATTTCAATATAAAATCAACTTCCAAAGTACTTTTTTGCGATTTCTATGTCCTTCTCTATTTGGTCTGTAAGTTCTTTTACACTGTCAAACTTAATTTCTCCTCTTAATTTGGAAATGAAGAAAACCTCGATTTCTTTACCGTAAATACTCTTTTCAAAATCCAGTATATATGTTTCAACGGAAATCTTATCCAATCCTCCAAATGTAGGATTGTTGCCGATATTTGAAATACTGGGATGCATTTTGCCGTCAATAAGGGTCTTTGTTATGTACACACCATTAGACGGAAGAACAAGATACTCCTCCGGATAAATATTCGCAGTTGGGAATCCAATAGTATTTCCCACCCTTCTGCCCTTTTCGACCTTTCCGGCAACGGAATAATGCCTTCCCAAAAATGCAAACACCCTATCCATATCGCCCTCTAAAATATAGCTCCTAATCCTGGTGCTGCTTACTACTTCTTCTTCCAACATAATCGGCTCAATAACAATGACTTTGAAACCCAGCTCATTTCCCATCTTATGTAAAAGTTCGGTATCACCCTGTCCCCGGTAGCCGAATCTATAATTAAAGCCTGCCACCGCAAGCCTCATATTGAACTTTCCCACAAGAATGTCTTTAACAAACTCTTCGGGCTGCATTCTTAAAAGTTTTCATCAAACTTTTCAAAATATAAATAGTTAAGCCGGGTCTTTTCAAGCAGCTCCACTTTCTTGTGAGTTGAAGTAATCAACGGTGTAAACAGCTCTTTTCGGATTATGTTTTCCGGGTGCTTGCTAAAAGTGTACACGACCGAATCCAAAGAATTAAGCTCCGATTCCTTTATTAATTTGTCTATCAAAGCCATGTGCCCTATATGCAAACCGTCAAAATTTCCGAGTCCTACACCCGTTGGTTTTATGAAATTGTAATTGCTTTCTGCTCCATATATGACTTTCATATGCCTTCCTTCTAAACTCCAACTACAAAATAAAAGATATCATTTTACTCCAAAAGGCTAAAACTGTTTTTTCACTGTTATACAAAGAGCTTGTCAACCTTTAGATTTAACTGTCCCGTTCTGTCCAAAACAGTCTCTCCCAAAGCCAGAAAAGCTCCATCCTGACCGTATACTCTGATTTTTTGAGCTGAAGTAAATTTGCCGCGCATTTCAAGGCCCACAAATCCCCCGTTTAAAAACCTCTTTTTGTCCTTTTCATTAAGACATATTCTGTCATAGTCCTCGAAAACCCTATCTATGCATGTGAGATTTTTTTCAAGGGTTCCTTCCCGAGCCATATCTTTTATCTGTTCTAAAGTCAGAGCATTTTTAATATCAAAACTTCCGGCCTTCATTCTTACCAGAAAAGCCATATGTCCTCCGCAGCCCAGCCTGTCTCCTATATCAGAGCATAAAGTCCTTATATAAGTACCTTTAGAACATCCCACATCAAAAACAACCCTATTGCCGTTGATGCTTAAAATATCAATAAAATGTATTTTAACGTTTCTTGGGCTTCGTTCCACTTCAATACCGCTTCTGGCAAGCTCATAAAGCTTCTTGCCGTCTATCTTTATTGCAGAATACATAGGGGGCAGCTGGCTGTAGTCCCCTTCAAAAGACTTCATCACCCTTTCGATTTCATCACAGGAAGCCTTTACTTCCTTCTCGCTTATGACTTTTCCGTATGAATCCTGGGTATCGGTGGATATCCCCAACAATAGCTCTGCTCTGTAAACCTTATCTTTATCAGTGAGATATTCAATTGCTTTTGTAGCCTTGCCTGCACAAACAGGAAGCACACCTGCCGCACCGGGATCAAGCGTGCCTGTATGTCCAATCTTTTTCATTTTCAGGATTCCCCTAAGGTATGCCACCACGTCAAAGGAGGTCATACCCGGGGGTTTTAAAACATTCAATATTCCATTCATAACCTATAAAACTTCACGTATCTCCTTTATGAGCATTTCTTTAGCTTCATTTATACCGCATTTTATCGTACATCCGGCCGCTCTTTTGTGACCGCCGCCGGAATGCCTGTTTGCAATAACCGAGACATCAACATAGTTTTTGGATCTGAAGTTTATCTTAAGCTCACCGCCTGCACGCTGCCGGATTACCACCGCTACTTCTACACCTTCTATATTTCTTCCTATATTGACGATACCGTCACAATCCTCTTCCTTTGCTCCGACACTCTTTAATAAGTCATCGGTAATTTTTATTATCGCCAATTTTCCGTTTTCAAACAGCTCAAGATTTTCAATGGCTTTTCCCATCAGCTTTACTTTCGGCAAGGATACGGTTTCAAAAACCGTCTGGGATATATAAGAAACATCCACACCGTTGTTTATCAAATCGGCGGTTATCCGGTGGGTAACAGGTGTTGTATTGCTGTACCTGAATCCCCCGGTATCTGTAGCTATCGCAACATAAAGGCATGTGGCCATGTCCTTGTCTATGTTAATCCCCATCATTTCGATGAGCCGGTATATCATTTCACCGACCGCCGCCGAATCGGTATTTACCAAATTCACCTGTCCAAACTGTGTATTTGTAGGGTGATGGTCAATATTAACGGTAATGCCGGCATCATTAAATATTGCCGCTCTTTTTCCAAGCCGCTCCATATCGCCGGTATCGAGGGCTATTACCAACCCGTATTTATCCGGCTTTTCATCATATATGCGGACAAGCTCCCTGCCAGGTAAAAACCATATATAGAAGGCATCTCTTCTTCAAAATAAATCATTGGTTTTTATTTAGCTTTTTTAGTGCCAATGCCAGCGCCAAACTTGAGCCCATCGCATCTCCGTCTGCTGAAACATGAGGCAAAATAGCAATTCTATCTGCATTTTTGATTAAAGAAATAATTTCATTTTCAATCATTTCATACCTCTCGTCAATTCAGCATTTTTATGGATACTTAAGCATCTTCAGAACCCTTTGCGCTATTATCCTGACCCGATGTCTCATTAATCAGCTTGGTAATATACGCTCCCTTTTCAATGGAATTGTCCAGCTCAAAATGTATTTCGGGAGTATACCTTATTTGTACCCTGCGGCCGATTTCCCGTCTAATAAAACCGGCTGCACTTTTAAGACCTTCCAATGCACTTGCTTTTTCCTCTTCGCTTCCCATAACGCTGACATAAACTTTCGCATAGCGAAGATCTTTTGTCACATTAAGATGCGTTATACTTATAAGTTTGGAAAGTCTCGGGTCCTTTAACTCATTTTGAATAATACCGCTCATTTCCCTTTTTATTTCTTCAGATATACGTTCAATTCTCTCCATTTAAAACACTCCTACAACTTATTGCGTGTCTATTTTAGTCCATAGAATTATTTTACTTCTTCCATAACGTAGGCTTCAATTACGTCTCCTTCTTTTATATCATTATACTTTTCTATGGATATGCCGCACTCATATCCTTGGGCTACTTCTTTCACATCATCCTTAAACCTCTTTAATGAGGCAAGCTTACCTTCGTGAATTACAATTCCATCTCTTACCAATCTGATATCACAATTTCTCACTATCTTTCCATCGGTTACGTATGCTCCGCCAATTGTTCCCACACCGGAAACCTTGAATATTTGCCTAATTTCAACATGCCCGATTACAACTTCCTTGTAAGTCGGATCAAGCATTCCCTTCATAGCGGCCTCAATGTCCTCAATTGCATTGTATATAATTGTGTAAAGCCTCAGGTCAACACCGGCTTTCTTCGCCGCATCAATAACATTAGCCGAAGGTCTTACATTAAATCCGATTATAATAGCGTTGGAAACTTGTGCTAAAGTAACGTCGGATTCGTTTACCGAACCTACGCCTCCATGTATGATCTTAATTCTGACCTCGTCATTGCTAAGTTTCTCCAAAGACTGCTTTAAAGCTTCAACCGAACCCTGAACATCAGCCTTTACAATAATATTCAGGTCTTTAACCTTACCTTCTTTTATCTGGTTAAACAGATCATCGAGGGTAACTCTTGCAGTTGATTTTAGCTGCTGCTCTCTCTGTTTTAGTTTTCTCTTTTCTATTAATTGTTTTGCAGTCTTTTCGTCGGTTATGGCATAGAATATTTCTCCAGCTTCCGGAACTTCATGCATACCAAGGATTTCAACCGGCGTTGAAGGTCCTGCCTTTTTGATTCTATGGCCTTTATCGTCCGTCATTGCCCTTATTCTTCCGGTAGTAGTACCAACTATAATGGAATCTCCGACATTTAAAGTTCCCCTCTGGACAAGTACCGTCGCAACAGGTCCTTTGTCCTTGTCAAGTTTTGCCTCTATGACAGTACCTTTCGCTTGTTTGTTCGGATTTGCCTTAAGTTCAAGCATATCTGCTGCCAGAAGAACCATTTCCAACAAATTGTCAATATTTAATCTCTTCTTTGCCGATACCTCAACGCAAATTGTATCGCCGCCCCATTCCTCAGGAATGAGTCCATACTCGGCCAACTCCTGCTTAACTCTGTCGGGATTTGCAGTCGGCTTATCAATTTTGTTAATTGCAACGATAATAGTTACATTTGCAGCTTTAGCATGGTTTATTGCTTCAACTGTTTGAGGCATAACACCATCGTCTGCCGCTACAACCAAAATGGCAACGTCTGTAACCTGCGCTCCCCTTGCCCTCATGGCTGTGAACGCCTCATGACCCGGGGTATCAAGGAATGTAATATTCCTGTTATTTATTTTTACCATGTACGCACCAATATGCTGTGTAATTCCACCTGCTTCACTTTCTGTAACATTTGATTTCTTAATTGCATCCAAAAGTGAAGTTTTTCCATGGTCAACATGCCCCATAACAACCACTACAGGAGGCCTTGGCACTGCCTCGGGATCATTGGAATCATCGGAATCGTCAAAGAGAATATCCTCTTCATTGACAACAACTTCCTCTTCTGCCTTTACCCCAAACTCATCCGCAACTATAGCCGCTGTATCAAAATCCAGTTCCTGATTCAATGTTGCCATGATTCCCAAAGCCATCAGCTTCTTTATTACTTCAGCAGCTGTCTTCTTGAGGGCTTCAGCCAATTCTTTTACAGTAATGGGCGCAGAAATCTTTATTGATGTAAGAACAGCCTTTGGTGGAATATACTTTTCTTCTTGCTTTTCTTCCTTCTTCTTTTTCACTTTTCTGACTCTCTTTGAGCCATTGAAGTAATACTCCTCCATCTCAAAATCGTCGGATAATACTTCTGAAACTCCTTTTTTAGTGTTCAAAACATTCTTTATTACTTTATGATTCTTATTTTTTCCGTTGTTTATTCCGGCTCTGGGCTGTTCTTTCTTAAGCTCCCTTTTCGAATCCTTTTCGGCATCTTTGTTGAAATCGCGTCTTTCGGCACGCTGCGAATTCAATTCTTCCTTCTGAGAAGCGCTAAGCTCAACCTTCGGTATTTCCAAAGGCCTTTTTGAAACAGCACGGCCGGCATCCCTATTTTTATCGGCACCAGGTCTGTTATTATTCGGCTTGTTGGCATCCTGGGCACGATTGGGTTCATTTCTCTTTGTATCGGGATTTTTATGTTCGTTTCTCTTTACATTGCCGCCTCTATTATCACTTCTATCATTCTTCTTGACATCATTTTTCTTTTCATTACTCTTTTTAACGTCAATCTTTTTATTGTCATTTTTCTTATCCATGTCTTTTCTGCCTGCAGATTCCACAGTATTGCTTTCTTCATTGCCGACTATACTGTTATCCGTTGAAATCGGCTTATTATTGTCTGTCTTTTTGTCTTTATCATTACTAACATCCAAGTTTGAATCACATTATTAACGCTCTCCGCAGAGGTAGCTTTTACTTCTTCCAACACTTTACTTTCCATATTCATAGAGCCATCCTTAATTTCAGCAATTTGTTTGGAAACATCCTCTTTCTTTTTATCCTGAACTATAGTTGTTTCCTTTTGCAGATTCTCTTTTATATTGATTTTATCCGCATCTTTCTTCTCATTGGTCTGAGCTTTCGATGCTTCATTTTTTTTCTGTTCTTCAAGAATTCTCATATATTCCGGCTTCGTTTCCCTCACAAGTCCCGGCCTCAAACCGGAAGTATCTGTTGAAACTTTGATAAAATCATTTTTCTTTCGCCTGTCTTTCGACCTTTTTTGGGCTTCTTGATTCATTTTCTTTATTTACCTTTGGTTCTTCATCTTTTGAATCGAGGTAAATCTCAGTTGTCCTAATAATTCTTGGAGCCTTTTTGGCATCTTTTTTGATTTCCTTCATAGCCTCGCTGCTCGGCTGAACAACGTGATGAGCAGAAGTACTTTTATTGTCATCGGCATCGGCCTTATCATCTTTATGCCTGATTACACCAATATGGTCATATAAAGCTTCCAGTTCATCCTCCTCTAAAAAGCTCATATGATTCTTGACAACTATGTTTATTTCCTCTAGTTTTTCCATCAATCTTTTACTTGTTGTGTTGAGTTCTTTCGCAAGCTCATAAACTCTCTTTTTTGCCAATAGCTTCACCCCCGCATCCAATTTTTGCTTCATCAATCATTTGTATTGTCCTATTTGCAAATCCCTTATCAAGTATTGCTATCACCGACCTTATATCTTTACCGATAAATTTACCCAACAAATCTTTGTTACCGAATATTCTTATGTCCACGTCCCTATATTTGCAGGCATTAATAAACTTTTCCTTTGTGCTTAGCGAAGCATCTTCGGCCACAATTATCAAGCTCACTTTTCCTGCTTTGAGCAATCTTTCACAGGTTTCATACCCTGATACCAGCTTATTTGCTTTTCTAGCCAACCCCAGAAAAGAGTATATTCTTTCAGTCATGACCCTCCTCCAACTCTTTCCTTAATAACTCATATATTTCATCATCAATAGATGTCTCGAAGGCCCTTTCAAACTTTCTACCCTTTCTGGCTTTTTCAAAACAAGAAATACTCTTGCAGAGGTACGCCCCCCTGCCCGGTTTTTTCCCGTTAAAATCCAAAGAAATTTCATTTTCCTTGTTTTTAACCACTCTAATAAGTTCTTTCTTAGGTCTCATCTCCTGACAACCAAGGCACATCCTCATTGGAATCTTTTTCTGTTTCACCTTTCACCACTTCCCAAAATCAAGCTTAAAATATATCAAGTTCCTCCTGTTTCCAGTCGATGAACCGCAAGGAGCAAACTAAAACAAGCCAAAAGTTATCAACGTAGATTTATAAAAATCATTCTTCCAAATCGTCCGCAATATCTTCGGCGGTCTCTTCGTTCACATCATCAATTATATCATCTGCACCATCTTCAGTTACATCTTCATAAGTAACATCCATGGTATTTTCGTCTGCTCCATCCGTAAAATTCGGTTTAAAGAGGTCATTTGCCGTAAACTCTGCTTCATCACTGTAATTGCCGTTATAATTCAAAAGCTGCTGCTCAATTGTAGCTCTAAGCTGTGATTCACTCTTAATATCGATTTTCCAACCCGTCAGTTTAGCAGCAAGTCTCGCATTCTGGCCCTCTTTACCTATCGCCAGTGAAAGCTGAAAATCGGGAACGGTTACCTTGGCACTCTTTTCTTCTTCATTTATGTCAACTCTGACAACTTTGGCAGGACTAAGACTGCTGGAAATATATTCTTCCGGATTGCTGCTCCACTTTATTATATCTATTTTTTCGCCGCGAAGTTCATCAACAATAGCTTGAACCCTGGTACCCTTCTGACCGACACATGCTCCCACCGGGTCCACATTGTCATCTTTTGAGTAAACAGCAATCTTGGTCCTAGAGCCCGGCTCTCTGGAAATACTCCTTATTTCAACAATTCCTTCATATATTTCAGGAACCTCAAGTTCAAAAAGTCTCTTAATAATTCCGGGATGCGTTCTAGACACCATAATTTGAGGACCTTTTGTGGTCTTTTTCACTTCAATTATATATGTTTTTATCCTGTCGTTAAACTTGTATTCCTCACCCGGTATTTGCTCTGCCGGAGCCAGTATTGCCTCAGCTTTTCCGAGATCAATAATTACGTTTTTTCTTTCTATTCTCTGAACAACCCCGGTAACGATCTCGCCCTCTTTATTTGAAAACTCGTTAAAAATAATTCCTCTTTCAGCTTCTCTGATACGCTGTACCACCACCTGTTTGGCAGTCTGTGCCGCTATCCTTCCAAATTTTCTCGGTGTTACTTCTATCTCAACAACATCATTCTCTTCAAAGTCTGGATCTATTTTTTTCGCATTCTCAACGGATATTTCCAATAAGTCATTTTGGGGATTGGCAGTAACCTTCTTCAATGCAAAAACCTTAAAGTCCCCGGTTTCACGGTCAATCGATACTCTTACATTCTGAGATGAGCCAAAACTTCTCTTATAAGCTGAAATAAGAGCAGCCTCAATAGCTTCAATTAGTGTATCCTTGTCAATCCCTTTTTCCTTTTCCAATTGTTCCAATGCATGAATTAAATCCGCACTCATTTTAGAGCCTCCTTATTTACTTTTCATGTTTATAATATCTAAATCATCACCTAAAGTGATCTTGTTTTGTCAGCTTAATTTAAAACTTTATGACTCTTCTCACCATGGCAACCTTATCCCGCTCAAATTCCATGATTTCTTTATCATCATTTTTTATAATAATCTTGTTGTCCTTATATCCTACAAGTTCACCTTCGAATACTTTCTTCCCTTCGATAGGCTTAAAAACTTTGACTTCAACCAGTTCTCCTTTAAACCGTTCAAAATCCGACTCCTTCTTAAGCGGCCTGTCAAGCCCCGGTGAAGAAACTTCCAGGAAGTAACTCTGAGGTATGGGATCCTCTTTATCTAGTATATCACTTATTTCCTCGCTTACAACCTGACAGTCATCTATAGTTATTCCGCCCGGTTTGTCAATATATATACGCAGATACCAATTTGAGCCTTCTTTTATAAATTCAACATCTACCAACTCAAAAGAATACCTGTTTACTATTGGATTGGCAATTTCCGTAACAATTTCTTCTATTCCTTTTCTAGTCATACAAACCTCCGATAGAATTGGTATAACTTTTGTCAAGTTCCTTTTAAAGTTTTCTCTTCGTTCCAAGAAATAATACGAAAGAGTGGGTCCGACCCACTCTTTACCATAAGCTACTATTTGCTTTAGTCCAAAAGTATTATAACATTATTATTCGTAATTATCAACATTTTATTAGCATTAATTATAATTATTATTCAAATTTAATAGAATACCTATTTTCTTCAATGTCAAAGAAGCGGTATCAAATATGTAAACTATTTCACCTTAATCAGGTTCATCAAATTTGAAAGAACACATCATATCCAGTATTTTTTGCCTGTATTTCTTGTCGTTATAGGTATCCTGGGTCAAGACGCAGCCGGTATTGTATTTATAGTTTTCACCTATCATAAATATTTCAATAATATATTCGGTCGTATCACCGTCTTTTTTTACATACAGAAGTTCCTTTGCTTTTTTGCCGCCTATCTCAACATCATTGATATTTTCAAGCTTATATGTCTCAGAAGCGTATTCCTTTTTGATATAATCAATATCCGACTTTACCACATCATCCAATGAAAGGCCTTTTCATAAGAATAAATATTAATGTAAACTTGGTTTCCCAAATTATCTATAAAGCTAACCATGTTTTCGGCATCACTATTTTTTACCTCCATCCAGTCAGCCAAAACATCTATTGAATATTTTAAATTATTATTTGTATAGAGCCTAAAACCCTCTTTTGTGACATCCGAAAGGTCTTCAACACTTCCGTCATCCACAAATTTAACGCTGAAAGAATCGAGAAACTTTTGAACGTCCCGGTTGGCTTTGTAACTGTTGTAATCTTCAAAAATCAAGTTTACAAAATACACTTTGCCTTCATTTACATAAAACCTGTCCTCATAGGCATACGCTTCATCTCTGTACACTACTTTGGCATAAGAATCGCCTTTCTCCTGCCCAATCAAAGTATAACGGTCTTTTATCGTGCTTAACTCCATGGAAAGAATGTTGTCAATTGTAAATTCTCCCTGCTGTAATATGCTGATTATGATAGAGCAGTTTATATACTTGTGCACAAATATATTTACATTACCGCTAAAACTTCTGTAATTTAAGTTTAAATTTTTAGGAAAATCTGCCGACCACCCGTAGTAACTGTCCCCTACTTTCTCCTTGGCTGTTTTCTTTAAAATAAGGCTAAAATCTTTTACACTATTTGCATTTACTTTTACAACCGTGATCTGCTTTGTATAGTCATTATAATCCACATCTGCTCCAAAATTTTCCGTTATAAACCTTAAAGGAACCATTGTCCTGCCGTTTATTATCCTCGGGGCCTCCAAAAGCTCTACGGCAGTACCGTCCACATATGCTTTTTTATTATCAATGTACAGCTTTATTGCAACTTGGCTGTAGTCTAGAGTAACACATCTTTGCTGCCCATTCCAGTCAACCCGGGCACCAAAGGCTTCTGTAATAACTCTTACGGGTACAAGGGTTACTCCATTTACAACAACAGGTCTTTCAACCTTGACCTCTTTACCGTTAATGTATAAGATTTCATCGCCCACTTTAAAGTTTATCGCTATTTTTTCTCCCTCTTTTACCGCTCCTGCAACACAGGTCAGTAAAACAACACACAAAAGAATCATTACCGGCATAAGAATTTTCTTCAAAGTGATTCCCCCAAAAAATTTTAATGCTAAAAATTCAAAGCAAAACATTAGCCAAACAAACTTATCTGATTGCTCTCAGGCAAACCGTCAAGGCATCCGCTCTGCTGCAAAATTTCTATGACAGTCTTACTTACTTTGGCTCTTATTCTCAAGTCATCCACAGATATAACTCACCGTTGTTTCTTGCCTCAACTATACTCTGTGCTGCAGAAGTTCCAAGTCCTTGAAGGGCATTCAAAGGCGGCCTGAGCCCATCTTTTTCAATCTTAAACTTTACGGCATCGGATTTATAAATGTCTATGGGCAAAAACTTTATGCCCCTTGCATACATTTCGTTGGCAACCTCAAGTATGGTAAGGGTATTCTTTTCTTTCTGAGTCATGTTGTTTCCCTTGAGTTCAAACTCCCGAATCTTGTTTATTACTCTATCCTTTCCATGGCACATCATAGCAGCATCAAATTCATCCGCCCTTACGGTAAAATATGTTGCATAAAATGCTTCAGGATAGTATACCTTAAACCATGCAATTCTAAAAGCCATCATAACATACGCAGCCGCATGGGCTTTCGGAAACATGTACTTTATTTTTTTACAGGAACCTATGTACCAATCCGGTACATTTTTCTCTCTCATTATCTGTTCATACTCTTCCTTAAGTCCCTTACCCTTTCTGACATCTTCCATAATCTTAAATGCTGTCTTATTCGGAAGACCATAGTGTATGAGATTGAGCATTATATCATCCTGGTACATATAACCTCGGACAATGATGCAATATTGCTTCTCACAAGGTCCTGGGCATTGTTGAGCCAAACATCTGTTCCGTGGGAAAGCCCCGAAATCCTTATAAGCTCGGAAAAAGTTTTGGGCTTGGTGTCTACAAGCATCTGCCTTACAAACTTGGTTCCGAATTCGGGAATCGCAAAAGTTCCCACTGGACTGTTTATATCTTCGGGGTTTATTCCCAGCGGTTCGGTACTGCTGAATATACCCATTGTTTTCTTCTCCCTATGGGGATTGTTCTGGCATTAACCCCGGTCAAATCCTCAAGCATCCTTATAACCGTAGGGTCGTCATGACCCAGTATATCAAGCTTTAAAAGCCTTCCGCTTATGGAATGGTAATCAAAATGGGTTGTGATAGTACCGGAGGTCGAATCGTCTGCCGGATACTGTATCGGGCAAAACTCATAAATTTCTCTGTCTTGAGGAACTATCATAACTCCCCCCGGATGCTGTCCGGTAGTCCTCTTTACACCGGTACACCCCTTGACCAGCCGGTTGATTTCCGCATTGGTCGCAACTATGTTCCTTTCGTCCAAGTAGTTTTTTACAAAACCGTAGGCTGTCTTCTCTGCAATTGTTCCAATAGTACCGGCTCTGTAAACATGTCCCACACCAAAGAGTTCTTCGGTATATTTATGTGCTACCGGTTGGTATTCTCCCGAAAAGTTGAGGTCAATATCAGGCTCTTTATCTCCTTCAAATCCCAAAAAGGTTTCAAAAGGAATATCATATCCGTCTTTCTTTAAGCTTCTTCCGCAATTGGGGCATTCCTTGTCCGGCATGTCAAAACCGCATCCGTAGCTTCCGTCCAAAACAAACTCCGAATATTTGCAGCTTTCGCATATGTAGTGGGGCGGAAGAGAGTTAACCTCGGTTATGCCTATGAGGTAGGCAACAAATGACGAACCGACAGATCCCCTCGAACCTACCAGATAGCCGTCGCTCAAGGATTTCCATACCAGCTTTTGCGCAATGATATACATAACCGAAAAGCCGTTGGTTATTATCGAGTTAAGCTCCTTCTCCATACGCTTTTCCACAATGTCGGGAAGAGTATCCCCATAAATCTCACAGGCCTTGTTTTGGGCAAGCATCCTTATTTCCTCTTCGGCACCTTCGATTTTAGGCGGAAAAGTCCCGTCCGGTATGGGAAGTATATCTTCGCACATATCTGCAATCAAATTGGTATTGGTTACAACTACTTCGTAGCATTTTCCTCGCCAAGGTAATCAAACTCCTTAAGCATTTCATCGGTGGTCCTGAAATACAGCGGTGCCTGGTTATCCGCATCGGAAAAGCCTTGTCCTGCCATAAGTATCCTGCGGAAAACCTCATCCTCCGGATCCATGAAATGGACATCGCAGGTGGCAACCACCGGCTTGTTGTACTTTTCACCGAGAGCAACAATTTTTCTGTTTATATTTTTCAAGTCTTCCTCACTGTTTACTTTTCCGCTGTCAAGAAGAAAACGGTTATTGCCTAAAGGCTGTATTTCAAGATAATCATAAAATCTCGCAATCTTTGCAATCTCTTGTTCGTCCTTGTTTTCAAGAATTGCACGGTAAAGCTCTCCCGCCTCACAAGCACTTCCCAGAATAAGACCTTCCCGGTATGCCATTAAAAGCTTTTTTGGAAGCCTCGGCCTTTTGTGAAAATATTCCAAATGAGTCTTGGACACAATCTTATAAAGATTCTTAAGACCTATATAATTTTTTACAAGTATAATGGCATGATATGAATTCGCCTTTTGATAATTCCAGCAATCCTCAAAAGCATTCTGTATATCGTCAATGGTTTTAACATTCTTTTGGGCCAGTATCTCAAGGCATTTAATAAAAATACCCGCACAAGCTTTTGCATCGTCAAGCCCTATGATGGTTTTCCAAGGATACCCCAAGATGCTTTGCTACTATGTCCAGCTTATGTTTTTTTAGCTCCGGAAACATCTGTCTTGAAAGCTCAAGGGTATCAATCACCGGATTTTCAACATTCTTATTCATAAGAAAAGCATTATACCTGATAAATCCCGTATCAAAAACCGCATTATGAGCCACCAAAGGAGAATTGCCCACAAACTCCAAAAACTGAGGCAAAGCCTTGTCAATGGTCGGAGCATCGGCAACTAAATCGTCAGTAATACCTGTCAAATTGACTATTAACTCCGGTATCGGAATTTCAGGATTCACAAATGTGCTGAAGGTATCGACAATTTTACCTTCCTTTATTTTTACCGCACCGATTTCCGTTATTTTATCTTTATCAGCCGAAAGACCGGTTGTCTCAATATCAAATACCACAAACTCACCGTCAACAGGATGTCCGTTAGAACGATAGACGATGGGGACGGAATCATCAAGAAGATATGCTTCAATTCCGTAAATAACCTTTATTTTATTCTTTTTGGCCGCATCACAAGCATCAGGATAAGCCTGTACCACTCCGTGGTCGGTTACGGCTATTGCCTTGTGCCCCCACTGGGCAGCCCGCTTTATCAGGTCTTTAACCGATGTAACTCCATCCATTGCACTCATCTGTGTGTGAAGATGAAGCTCCACCCTCTTTTCACCGGCATTGTCGTTTCTCGTCTGCACAGAAACCTCAACAATATCCGAAGCCAACACCGTCAGCTCCCTTGAAAATTTATCATACTGCTCGCCGCGAATCTTTACATTTGCCTTTTCCTTAATCCTCTCCATAACGCTTCCGGACTTGTCCTTGTCCAGAAAAATCTTAACAGTGAGGGAGCTGGTAAGATCCGTTACATCAAATATATAAAGCAGCTTGCCGCTTTTTAGTTCCCTGGTTTCCGTCCTTATTATCTCACCCTTTACGGCAATTCTGCCGGAATCCTGCGTCACTTCGGACATGTTCATAACACTGTCATTAAAGTTTTTACCTAAAATAACCTCCGACTTGTCTCCTGAATCCAAAGGTGCACTCTTCTTTGAATCGCCGGAGGTTTTCACAGGCTTTGCAATATTCTTGATAACCGTATCGGTTACAACCTTTGCTTCCTCATTCTCTTTAAACTCAATATACTCGTTTATTTTATCCTCATTTATTTCAGAATCCTTAAACTCAACCCTTATCTGCAATCCAAAACATTCTTTTATTATATTTTCAATTAAAGTGTCGCAATTCTTGCATTTCAAAATCTCCGTTCCCTTTGTCTTGAGATAAATGCAAAGCTTTTTATCCTCTATTTTCCACTTGCATCCGCTTAATATTCCACGGCACAACGCAATATTTTTCTTTGTCATATAGAGTATGCTGTCCCAGTATTTATCAAGCACTTCCTCTATGGAAAGCGCAATATTAAAGGAAACCCTGAGATGAACCTGTTCAAGCCCAAACATCCTTTTAAAGCTCTGCTCCACATCATCGAGGGTCTTTGCAGGTATTAGTGTGTCCGAAACAATAAAAATCTCCAGTTTTCTGGATTTTTTATAGACATTAATATTATGTATTCTTGCAGCACTAAAAAGCTCTCTGTCAACGTCATTATTAATTACCTCAGGAAAAAGATCCGAGAGCCTTTTATCCTTCATCAATACATTTTGCACCAATTCCTCCCCACCTTTTCTCACATCTTCAGTATTTCCTCCATAAGTTCTTCCACTGCTCTTTCCTGCGGAATCTTGCGAACTATATCTCCCTTTTTAAACAGCAATACCTCACCTTTTCCTCCGGCAATGCAATATCCGCTTCCTTGGCTTCGCCCGGTCCGTTTACGGCACAACCCATAATTGCTACCTTGATATTTTTATCAAGTCCCCCAAGTCTTTTCTCTACTTTTTCGGCTATTCCGATTAGATCAATCTGGCATCTTCCGCATGTAGGGCAGGAAACAAACTCAATTCCGCCCTTTTCTATTCCTAAAGCTCTAAGCAGTTCATGTCCGACCAAAACTTCTTCTTTGGGGTCCCCAGTCAGCGATACTCTTACCGTGTCCCCTATTCCCTCGGCCAAAAGGCAACCCAAACCGGCACAGGATTTGATAGTGCCTTTAAAAACGGTTCCAGCCTCGGTAACGCCAATATGTAAAGGATAATCCGTTTTCTCTGATATCAACCGGTAAGCTGCTATAGTCATTGGCACATTTGAAGCCTTTAAGGAGATTACTATATTGTGAAAATCCAGTTCCTCCAATATCCGGGCATGTCCTAATGCACTTTCTACCATTGCCTCAGGAGTTATTCCTCCATATTTTTCAACAATATTTTTCTCAAGGGATCCGGAATTCACTCCTATGCGAATGGGTATCTGCCTTGACTTTGCAACCTCAACAACTTTTTTTTACCCTTTCTTTGTCTCCTATGTTTCCGGGATTTAATCTAATCTTGTCAGCTCCGTTTTCCATGCTGGATATAGCAAGCCGATAATCAAAATGAATATCGGCTACCAGCGGAATCCTAATAGACTTTTTTATTAACTTTATCGCCTCTGCTGCTTCCTTGTCCACGACAGCAACTCTAATAATTTCACATCCCATATCCTCAAGCATTTTTATTTGATTTACGGTAGACCCGACATCCCTCGTATCGGTGTTGGTCATGGACTGAACTGTAATTTTGGCATCTCCGCCTATATATACATCTCCAACTCTTACCGTTCTCGTTTGCTTTCTTTTAATATACTCCATATTTAAAACTCTCTTCTTTCTTTTTGATATTACTTCGTACTATTTATATCAAGCAATCTTTATGCTTTTTATTTAATTATAAATCTAATTATGTCATTTGCCATTACAAATATTGAAAGGCCTATCAAAATAACAAACCCTATTGATGTAATAATCGCTTCCTTCTCCAAAGGAATCTTCCTTCTGCTTATCGCCTCAATCGCAAGAATAAGAAGCTTGCTTCCGTCAAGAGCCGGGAAAGGCACAAGGTTTGTTGCACCAATTGCGGCACTTATCAAAGCAGTCCAAAGGAGTATGTTCAAAACCGCATCTTTAAAGGTATCACTTTGCTGGGCCACATCATTCATTGTGCTGACAATCCCCACCGGACCTGTCATCTGATTTAGGGATACCTGACCCGTCACAAGCCAGTACAGGCTGTATGGCACCATACGTATGTTGGAATAGGTAAACATTGCACCGTTCTTCATAACATCTAAAATATTGCCTCCCTTTGCCCGGGTAAAGGCTATACCCAATGCGTAATTCTCGACGAATTGCGGTACAACATTAAAAGCCATTTCTTTTCCGTCTCTCAAAATAGTTACACTAACCGGCTGCTCCTTATTCTCTTTTAAAAAATCCCTTATTTGGTCAATACCGCCAACTTCTATATCATTCAGCTTCACAATCTTATCCCCAGGTTTTGCACCGGCTTTTTCTAAAGCTCCACCGTTAACCAACTCAGCAATAACATTGGAGTTTTCCACCGATTCGGAATAATAACCCAACTGGTAAGTCCTCTCTATCGCAGGCTCGATATCTTTTTTTATCTTAGTTCCGTTTCTTACAAATTCAATTGTTGTTTTTTCTCCTTTGGATATATACAAAAACTGGATAACTTCCAGAGGATCATATATTCTCTTGCCGTCGTAGCCGACAATAGTGTCTCCTTTTTCGATACCGACATTATAAGCTGCAGAACCTTCCTGAACAACACCCACAGTTCTTGTGGTATAACCCGTCGTATAATACACTATTGATATTATCAGGAATGCTGAAATCAAATTGGCCAACGGTCCTGCCGCCACCACTGCAGCCCGCACCCATACCGGCTTGTTGCTAAAGGCCCTTTCGCTGTCCGATTCTTCCTCTTCTCCCTCCATCTTGACGTAGGCAAGTATCGGAAACAAACGCAATGAATAGGCCGTCTCACCGCGCTTGACGGAAAAAAGCTTCGGACCTACAAAGAGAGAAAACTCTTCAACCTTTATGCCCGACAGTTTGGCAACAATAAAGTGTCCAAGCTCATGAATAATAATTATAAAATCAAAAGCCAGAATAACCAATAAAAATCTCATAAAAACCTCCTGAAATTGATTGTGTCATACATTATCCAAATCGAGAGTAATACAAATCTTTCATTGTCTCATATTATGTACAGCAAATAAACTAAAACCAGATATTTAATTAACAACTTCCCTAACTATTTTCCTTGCCCATAAATCGACATCAATTATATCGTCAATGCCAGGGTCGGACTTGATTGAATGTCTCCCCATTACATTTTCTATGATTCGGGGTATATCCAAAAACCTTATTTTCTCCTCCATAAACAATCCTACAGCTTCTTCATTGGCTGCGTTGAGCACTGCAGGCATGGTACCTCCGGCTCTTAACGCCTCAAAAGCAAGCTCAAGACACGGAAAAGCCTCAAGGTCAGGAACCTCAAAGGTAAGACTTCCGTTCTTGATAATGTCAAGCTTTGAAAAGTTATTTGGCTTTCTGTCCGGATATGTGAGAGCAAACTGTATGGGAAGTCTCATATCCGGTGATCCCAACTGGGCTATTATAGAGCCGTCTTTGTATTCAACCATTGAATGAATGATGCTCTGAGGATGAACTAAAACCTCAATATCTTCTTGCGGCATATCAAAAAGCCAACGAGCCTCAATAACTTCCAATCCTTTATTCATCAAAGTTGCCGAATCAATAGTTATTTTACTGCCCATGCTCCAGTTCGGATGTTTTAGGGCCTCCTTAAGCGTTACATTCTCAAGCTGTTCCCTCTTTCTGCCTCTAAAAGGACCTCCCGATGCAGTCAAAATTATCTTTGACACATCTTCCTTATTATTACCCATTAAGCTTTGAAAAATAGCAGAATGCTCACTATCTACCGGAAGAATCTTAACTTCCATCCTGGAGGCTTCGGACATAACAATATGCCCTGCGGTTACAAGGGTTTCTTTGTTTGCCAGTGCTATATTTTTTTTATGCTTTATGGCCTCCATGGTAGGAATAAGGCCAGCTATCCCCACTATAGAGGTAACTACAGTTTCCACACTTTCAATGGAAGCCACCATTTTAAGCCCTTCAATTCCACCTACCACTTTACAATCCGTTTCTGAAAGCCTTGCGCTTAAAACCTTCGCCAGCTCTTCATCTTTTACCGCGACTATCTTGGGATAAAACTCTCTTGCCTGTTTTTCAAGCAAATCTATGTTTTTATTTGCCGCCAATCCTTCAACTTTTATATTCAAATTTCTGGCCACATCCAAGGTCTGAACACCTATAGAACCTGTAGAGCCAAGAATTGAAATCCTGTTTACCATATTATCCTCCTTATGCTTATTCATCAAAGCAGCCTAAATAATCCAGCTTAAATAAAAGTATACCACAGGAGCGGTAAATAATATACTGTCAAACCTGTCAAGGCTCCGCCGTGCCCCGGCATTATATTGCCAAAATCCTTAACTTTGACAAACCGTTTTATTGCAGAAGCTGCCCAATCTCCCACCTGGATATAATACCGCACAAAATCCCCATAAGCAAGAAGTGATAATATGGAATAAAGCCAATAGAGCCACTTTTATTCAAATACAAGCCATAAAGCAGACTTGTCAATGCACAGCCTATTACTCCGCCAATTGCTCCTTCTACTGTTTTTTTAGGGCTAATAGCGGCATAAGCTTGTGTTTTCCGAAAAAGCGTCCGGCGAAATATGCCATGGTGTCGGTGGAAAAAGCCCCGATAAATATAAGCCATACAAAGAAAAAACCGTTATTTAAATTCCTTGTGAAGACAATAAATGATAATAAAAACGCTATATAGAAAACACCGAAAAAAGTCAGTGAAATATCCACAATATTGTATTTACTATGTAAAAAAATACTAAACGAAAATAGGGCTACAATCATAATAAAAACAGCAAATATCAATGTTTTAAAAGATAATATCTGTTCAAGGAAAAGAGTTTTTGGTACTCTGTCGAAACAAAGAAGCAAAATACCGGCACACGAAATGTAGCTACTGCCCTGACAGGCCTGTAACCGGCATTCCTCAAAGACTTAAAATACTCATACATTGCAAGCAAGGAAACAAAAAAAACCGATATCCCAAGAATTATTTGCCCCGAACATACCACTGCGATCAATATAATAACTGCTATTAACGCACTTACACTCTGGTTTTAGCAACTCTATATCCCTCCAAATCTTCTGTTTCTCTTCTGATACTCAAAAATAGCATCTAAAATGTGCTCCTTCTTAAAATCGGGCCAGAGTACATCAGTATACCAAAATTCGGTATATGCCGACTGCCATAACAGAAAATTGCTGAGCCTTTTTTCTCCTCCGGGACGAATCAATAGATCAGGATCCGGTATCATAGCAGTGTATAGACCGTCATTTAACACTTTCTCATCAATATCATCGACTTTCAATTTGCCCTCGGAAACTTCCTTTGCTATTTTTTTTGCTGCATGCACAATCTCTGCCCTGCTGCCGTAATTCAATGCGATATTCAAAATCAACCCGGTATTTTTTGAAGTAAGTTTCGTAACCCTGTCTATTTCTTTTTTTATCTTATCGTCAAATACGCTGACATCACCTATAACCTGTATTCGAACGTTTTTTTCCGCCAATATGGGTTTCGGCATTTTTCAGATAGTCTAAAAGAAGATTCATCAAAGCATCAACTTCGCTTTTAGGTCTCTTCCAATTCTCCGTTGAGAAAGCATAAACAGTGAGATACTTTATTCCGATCTCTCCGCAAAATGTAGTTATTTCCTTCAGAGTCTTTGCACCTTCTCTGTGACCTACAGAACGCGGAAGCGCTCTTTTCTTTGCCCATCTGCCATTCCCATCCATTATAATTGCAATATGAGCCGGTAATTTGTTGTAATCTATATCACTTTTTTTCCAATTCCTTATTTTAAATATATTTTTCAAAAAACTCATTATAACCTCCAAAACCTACTAGCAAAAATACTTTTACTACTAATTATTATATTATATATATAAGCAGCAATAAAAGCAACAAATTCATTTCACCGATACAATTTTAAAACCCCTCTTATTTAGAGGGGTTTGCAAACAATAAGTTCAATTCCTTCTTCACCTTTATCAATTGCATTTATCACTCTGTAATAGTCACAAATATCAGTAAGTTCAGCCTTAGGCGGAGATGTCATCCTAACAGAAGCAATCTTCCCTCCTGTGTCTTTCAGCATGTTTCTTGCTTCTTCCAATGTAAAACCAATAACATTTTCAGCCTTCATGGCTAAACCTCTAATATTTCTTTCTCTTTTGATTCAACAACCTTATCTATTTCCGCAATATATTTGTCAGTAAGGTTCTGGATTTCTTTTTCTGCATTCTTGAGATCATCTTCGGTAATTTCGCCGTTCTTTTTCATGGATTTCATTTTTTCAAGTCCGTCTCTTCTTATTGACCTAATAGCGACTTTGGAGTCTTCTCCGTATTTTCTGGCAAGCTTTGTAAGTTCTTTTCTTCTTTCCTCAGTGAGCGGAGGGAAAACCAATCTAATAACCTTGCCGTCATTATTCGGATTTATGCCAATATCAGATTTTTGAATTTCCTTTTCTATTTCCTTCAATATCTGGACATCCCAAGGTTGAATCATAATAACCCTTGGCTCCGGTATTGAAATAGTACCAAGCTGATTAATCGGTGTAGGCACACCGTAATACTCAACCATTATCCTATCTAATATCGCTGCGTTTGCCCTTCCTGCTCTGACAGTATTTAGCTCATCTTTTAACACACTAATGGTTTTTTCATCTTTTCTTCAATATTCTTATACTCTTCCATTGACATATTCCTCCTCTATTTACATTACTATTGTGCCGATGTTATCACCCAATACAGCTTTCACAATATTTCCCGGTTCATTGAGCCCAAAAACTATTATCGGGATATTGTTGTCTTTGCAAAGGGAAGCAGCAGTTGAATCCATTACTCCCAGACCTTTATTGATTACATCCATAAACGAAAGCTTATCAAACTTCTTTGCATCAGGGTTTAGATTGGGGTCACTGTCATATACGCCATCAACCTTCTTTGCAAGAAGTATAACTTCTGCATCAATCTCTGCTGCACGCAAAGCGGCTGTAGTGTCTGTCGAAAAGAAGGGATTCCCCGTTCCACACGCAAAAATAACAATCCTCCTCTTTTCCAAATGCCTTACAGCCTTCCTTCGTATATACGGCTCTGCTATCTGACGCATTTCGATGGCTGTCTGAACCCTCGTAGGCACCCCCTGGGATTCAAGGGCATCCTGAAGTCCTAACGCATTTATGACTGTTGCAAGCATCCCCATATGATCCGCTGTAGTACGATCCATTCCTTTTCCGCTTCTACCTCTCCAAAAGTTTCCACCCCCTACAACAATAGCAATCTCAACTCCCATATTGTAGACTTCTTTTATATTTCTTGAAATTTCATTTATTGTATCGGTATCAAGCCCCATCTTCTTTTCTCCTGCCAAGCTTCACCGCTTATTTTCAACATAACTCTTTTATACTTTGTTTTTTGCATTAAAGATAATCCTCCGCTCCTTAATGTTATTCTAACACACAAACATTACAATTGGAAACAGTATTTTATTAAAATAACAATAATCCCTAAAAAGGAACATATAAAGTAACTTTATATGTTCCCTTAACTACTTGAGATTTATCCGCCTATTTGCTTCATAACTTCCTCGGCAAAGTTTTCTTCCTTCTTTTCTATACCTTCGCCTCTTTCAAATCTTACAAATCTTCTGATATTGATATTTTCGCCTATAAGAGCTATCTTCTCAGTGAGAAGCTGTTGTATTGTCTTGTCTGGGTCTTTTATAAAAGGTTGCTCTAAAAGACATATTTCTTTATAAAACTTGTCTATTCTTCCTTCAACCATCTTATCGACAATCTTTTCAGGTTTTCCTTCATTTAATGCCTGAGCTCTAAGAATTTCTTTCTCTTTTTCAACCTTTTCCGCGGGAACTTCATCTCTACTTATGTATTCAGGCTTGCTTGCTGCAATATGCATTGCAATGTCTTTTACAAAAGCTTTAAAATCTTCATTTTTAGCGGCAAAATCCGTCTCAATATTAACTTCGACCAATACGCCTATTCTTCCGTCACCATGGATATAAGCATCAACCAAACCTTCCGCTGCAATTCTTCCTGCTTTCTTAGCTGCTGCCGCCAATCCTTTTTCTCTCAAAAGCTCAATAGCCTTTTCCATATTACCATTTGCATCCGCAAGAGCTTTCTTACAATCCATCATGCCTGCTCCGGTTCTTTCACGAAGCTCCTTAACCATTTCAGCAGTAATCATTCTGAATTCCTCCAAACAATATTAATTTCTCAAAAATTTATAAGCTGATTTTTGAATATTATTCTCATTTAAGGTGTTTTTTAAACCTTACCGAAAAAAGTTTGAGACATCATCTCAAAAGCTTTTATATCTTTCCTATCATTAAAAGATACCTAAAATCCGACTTCAGCATAACAATCCGCTGAAGTCGGAAAATTTTTAAGCTTCTACAGAAACTTCTTCCTCAACACTTTCTTCAACTGCTTCTTCCGAGCTGCTTTCAACCGAGAGCTGCTCGCCCTGTCTTCCTTCTATAATAGCATCTGCAATTTTTGATGCAATCAACTTAACAGCTCTGATGGCATCGTCATTTCCGGGAATTACATAATCCACTTCGTCCGGATCGCAGTTGGTATCAACAATTGCAACTACAGGAATGCCGAGCCTTCTAGCTTCGAGTATCGCAATTCTTTCTTTTCTGGGATCCACTACAAACAATGCTCCGGGAAGTTCTTTCATCTCTTTGATTCCTCCCAGATACTTTTCCAGCTTTTCCCTTTCACCCTTAAGCTTTATAACTTCTTTCTTCGGCAGAACGTCAAAAACGCCTTCCTCTTCCATTTTGATAAGCTCTTTTAACCTGTTTATTCTTCCTTTGATTGTCTTGAAGTTGGTGAGCATTCCACCGAGCCATCTTGCATTTACGTAGAACTGATCTGCTCTTTGTGCTTCTTCCTTTATGGAATCCTGAGCCTGCTTCTTCGTACCTACAAAAAGAATTCCCTGGCCGTTCATTGCCACTTCTCTGATAAAATAATAAGCCTCTTCAACCTTTTTCACAGTCTTCTGAAGGTCTATAATATAGATACCGTTCCTTTCTGTGAAAATGTACTCGGCCATTTTCGGGTTCCATCTTCTGGTCTGATGACCGAAGTGAACACCTGCTTCTAACAATTGTTTCATTGAAATAACTGACATTTAAAGCACCTCCATTAGTTTTATACCTCCGCAACCTTCATCTTTATGGGGAACCTTGCGGCACCATCCCATAAATCAAGCTTGCGTGCGTATTTTCCGTCTAGTAGTATAACACATAGTTATTCTTTTATCAATAATAAATAAAATTTTTTACGAAAATCAATTAAGGCCATATCAATTATATTTCCAATTCGGTACTTTTCTGTATTCCTACTTTATTGACAAGACCCAATACCTATTTTACAATAATATAGTTATTAAAATAATTGAATTTTTAACGATTTAGAGGGAGATTTTTGTGGAAAATATTAAAGGAAATATTAGAGAAAACATCAGAAATGTCGCTATAATTGCCCATGTCGATCACGGGAAAACAACGCTTGTAGATGCAATGTTGAGACAAAGCGGTATATTTAGAGAAAATGAACAGATTCAGGAAAGAGTAATGGACTCAAATGATTTGGAAAGAGAGAGAGGCATTACAATTCTCGCAAAAAACACTGCCGTAACTTATAAGAATATCAAAATTAATATTGTTGACACCCCGGGGCACGCTGACTTTGGCGGCGAAGTTGAACGGGTGCTTGGAATGGTTGACGGTGTTCTTTTATTGGTTGACTCCTTTGAAGGCACCATGCCCCAAACAAGATTCGTACTCAAAAAAGCTCTTCAGCTTAATTTAAAACCTATAGTTGTAATAAACAAAATTGACAGACCGGAAGCGCGGCCCATTGAAGTTGTGGATGAGGTTCTTGAGTTGTTCATCGAACTTGGAGCAGATGATGAGCAGATTGATTTTCCGATTGTATATGCCTCTTCAAGAGAAGGCTATGCTATACACAACTTGAATGACGAGCCGAAAAATCTTGAACCGCTGTTTGAGACCTTGATAAATCACGTACCTGCTCCCCAAGGTTATATGGACAAACCGCTTCAGCTTTTGGTATCAAATATAGATTATGACGGTTATGTGGGAAGAATAGCAGTAGGAAGAGTCGAAAGGGTATAATCAAAACAGGACAGCAAGCTGTTTTGTGTAAAAAGGACGGAAGTGTTGAAAATGTCAAGATAAGCAGGCTCTACGTGTTTAACGGCCTCAAAAGAATTGAAGCTGACTCTGCGATGATGGGAGATATTGTTGCAGTGTCGGGTATCGGCAATATTAATATCGGTGAAACAGTTTGCGATATCAGCGCACCGGAACCTTTACCTTTTATTGACATAGACGAGCCCACAATTTCCATGACCTTTATCGTAAACAACAGCCCATTTGCAGGACGCGAAGGAACTTTTGTTACTTCAAGACATCTTAGAGACAGGCTTTTTAGAGAATTGGAAACCAATGTGAGCCTTAGGGTCGAAGAAACCGATTCTCCCGACTCCTTCAAGGTATCCGGAAGGGGCGAACTTCATCTTTCAATATTGATTGAAACAATGAGGCGTGAAGGCTATGAATTTCAGGTTTCCAAGCCCAGTGTTATTTACAAGGAAGTCAACGGTGAACTGTATGAGCCTATTGAGTACTTGATCATTGATGTTCCCGAGGACTTTATGGGTGTCGTTATGGAAAAGCTGGGAAGCCGCAAAGCTGAAATGGTAAATATGCATTCTTCCAACAGGGCTATATGAGACTGGAATTTAAAATTCCTTCAAGAGGGCTTATCGGATACAGGTCGGAATTTTTGACTGATACGAAGGGAAATGGTATAATGAATCATGTCTTCCATGGTTTTGAACCTTTCAAAGGAGAAATACCGAGAAGACAGAGAGGCTCAATGGTTGCATGGGAGGATGGAGAAGCTGTCACCTATGGCCTTTATAATGCCCAGGAAAGAGGTTCTCTGTTCATTACGCCCGGGACAAAGGTATACGAAGGTATGATAGTGGGAGAGAATTCTAGGGCGGAAGATATTGTTATTAACGTTTGCAAAAAGAAACACGTTACCAATATGAGAGCATCCGGTTCGGACGAAGCCTTAAGACTTACTCCTCCCGTAATACTAAGCCTGGAGCAGTGTTTGGAGTTTATCGAAGACGACGAACTGGTAGAAGTTACTCCAAAGAATATTCGACTTAGAAAGAAAATCCTCAATACAGAGCTTCGGGCAAAGGCAAGAAGAAAAGAATAATTTTATCTAAGATGTACAACACAAAGATTTATGTAATAAAAAGAATATTGGGTGGTGAGAATAATGAATGGAAGCAGTTCGGCAGCATCAAAAAATAAAGCAAAAAAGAGTGGGAATAAATTTCCATCTTTGATTTTGTACTTTCTTGTCTTCCTTATTATATTTACAATAAGCACCCTGGCTTCTTACACATATTTTGTAAATGAGGAAGAAATCAACTATGAGGAAGTTTTGGCAAAAATAGACCCCGAAAAAGGTATTCAGGTCGAAATCCCCCGTGGTGCTAATACCGATGACATTGCAAATATACTTAATAAAGAAGGGGTAATAAGTTCTCCTTTTTGGTTTAAGTTTGTTTCAAAATTTAACGGTTATGACGGCCGCTACAAGTCGGGAAAACATATTGTAGACAAAAACCTTGGATATAAAGAAATTATGGAGATACTGTGTAGCAACCCTGTTACAACCACCGTCACTATAATTGAAGGTAAAAACTCAGACCAAATTGCAGATATTCTAAGCGAAAAAAAGTTGTGGACAAAGAGGATTTTATTGAAGCCTGCAATACCGAAGAATTTGAATATAAATTCTTAAAAGATATTCCCGACAGCCCGGAAAGAAAAAACAGGCTTGAGGGCTACCTCTTCCCCGACACCTATTTCTTTGACCCAAAGGGAGGAGAACGGGCAATAATTGAAAAGTTTCTGGACAACTTTGATGCAAAATTTAAGCCGGAATTCTACGAAAGAGCTAAAGAGCTCAACATGACAGTTGACGAAGTAATTATTCTTGCTTCCATTATAGAAAGGGAAACAGCTCTCCCCGAAGAACGGGCGATTGTTTCCAGCGTATTTCATAACAGGCTGAAGTCTTCGAACCCTGAGCTAAAAAAGCTTCAATCCTGTGCTACCGTGCAATATGTTTTATATAATACTCAGGGTAAAATGAAGGAGAAATTATCCGATGAGGATACCAAGATCAACCACCCGTATAACACATACCTTTTTGAAGGACTTCCGCCGGGGCCTATATGCTCCCCGGGTCTTGCTGCCATAGAAGCGGCATTGTACCCCGACGAAGAATCGGAGTATCTGTTCTTTGTAGCTAAAGGTGATGGAAGCCACGAGTTTTCAAAGACTTTGGCGGAGCATTTGGAAGCCGTTAAAAAATACGAAGCAAATTAAGCAATGCTATAAAAAACTGTTGTGAGGATTTCAAAAAATCCTCACAATTTTTATAATCTCTATAAGGACTGAATAAAAATGATTTCTTATGAATATATAAACGACTATATTAGAAATACAATAAAGAAAAATGACGGGCTTTTGGCAGAGCTCGAGGTTTTTGCCAAAGAGAATCATGTTCCTATTGTACATCCGGAAGTGGCATCCCTTCTTAAAGTAATAGGTCTAACCCTTAAACCCTCCCGTATTTTAGAAGTAGGGACAGCCATAGGTTATTCTGCCATCCTCTTCTCCACCGTGCTTTCGCCGGGAGGAAGAATTGATACAATTGACAGATACGAGTTGATGCTGGAAAGAGCCAGAGAGAATATTGAAAAAGCAGGACTTAAGGAAGTCATAAACATAATTGAAGGCGATGCCTTAGATGTCCTCAAATGCCTTGAACATAAATACGACATGATATTTTTGGATGCCGCCAAAGGCCAATACCCGGAATTTCTTCCCGAGTGTCTGAGGCTTCTAAGGAGCGGGGGGCTTCTTATATCAGACAATATCCTGTATAAGGGAATGGTTGCAACGGATGAACTTGTCGTAAGAAGAAAAAAAACTATTGTAAAAAGGTTGAGAACTTACCTTAAGACTATTTGCAGCATGGATGAACTTGAGACAAGCATTCTGCCTGTCGGTGACGGAGTGGCAATAAGCTTTAAAAAATAGCCCTCTTTTTGTTGCATCCATAGCAGAATTTTATCATCTGATTAGGAGTGAAGTATATGAAAAAAGCTGAACTGCTTGCACCTGCCGGCAGCCTCGAAAAACTGAAAATGGCTGTTTTATACGGTGCAGATGCCGTTTATCTCGGCGGAGAGGAGTTTAGTCTTAGAGCCTATGCCGAGAATTTCACAATGGATGAGTTGAAAGCAGGAGTGGAATTTGCCCACAATAAAGGAAAAAAAATATATATAACCATGAATATATTCCCTCACAATGAGGATTTAAAGAGAATTCCCAAGTATATAAAAGAAGTTGCAAGTATCGGAGTTGATGCCATAATACTGTCTGATCCCGGTGTTTTCTCAATGGTAAAAGAAGTGGCCCCGGATATGGAAATACATTTAAGCACCCAGGCCAACAACACCAATTTTATGAGCGCCCGCTTCTGGCATGACCAGGGCGTAAAAAGAGTGATACTTGCAAGAGAACTGTCCCTTAATGAAATCCGCGAAATAAGAGAAAAAACTCCCGATTCTTTGGAGCTTGAAGTTTTTGTCCACGGAGCTATGTGTATCTCCTATTCCGGAAGGTGCCTTCTCAGTAATTACATGGCCGGCAGGGATTCCAACAGAGGACTGTGTGCCCATCCCTGCAGATGGAAATACTACTTGATGGAGGAAAAAAGGCCCGGTGAATACTTCCCGGTATATGAAAATGAAAGAGGTACATTCATTTTCAATTCGAGAGACCTTTGTATGATTGAGCATATACCGGAACTAATAGAGGCCGGAGTTTCCAGTCTCAAAATTGAGGGACGGATGAAAAGCTCCTTTTATGTCGCAACAGTTGTAAAGGCATATCGCGAAGCTTTAGATGCCTACTATCAAAACAAAGACAGCTATAGATTTGACCCTCGACTCTTTGATGAGGTTTGCAAAGTCAGTCACAGGGAATTTACCACAGGCTTTTTCTTCAACAAGCCCGGGCCAAAAGATCAGATTTATGCCACCAGTTCATATATAAGAGAGTATGACTTTGTAGGAGTTGTCCAAAAATACGATAAGGACACAAAAATAGCAACAATAGAACAAAGAAACCGTATGTACAAAGGTGAAGAAATAGAAGTGGTAAACCCTCAGGGCGATTTCTTTATTCAGAAAATCGAATGGATGAAAAATGCTGACGGTGAAGATATAGACGTTGCTCCCCACCCTCAAATGACGGTATACATGCCCATGAAAGAAGATGTAGAGGAATATACAATGCTTAGGCGAAAAAGCAGTCCTAATGAGTAAACCCTGTAAATAAGCGGTTAATATTGTAAATCTGTTCTAAACTGAGGTCCTGTGACGGACTTCAGTTTTTTTGCAAATACTAAAAAACAAGTATAAAGGCCCCGCTATTTGGAAAAATTAATTAATAATACTAATTAATACAAGGGGGCTTTCTATGTCTATCAAACGCAATAAAATTATTCTTGCAGTATTTACTCTTTCAATCATGCTGCTTATATTAAGAGCGCTTTATATACAACTGGTTATGGGTGAAAAGCTTTTCATACAGGCAACTGCCCAAAAAGTAACCAACCTTCCTGTCGATGTGCCAAGAGGAAACATACTTGACAGAAACCTTATTCCCCTAACCAACAGAAAAAAGAAAGTGGATGTAATAATACAGCCGCTTTATCTTAAAGATAACACAAGCGATCTTTTAAAGATATCAAACATTCTGGAACTTAATTTTAATGAAATCAAAAGACAGGTTGAAATTAAAAAAGAACCCTTAAAAATAAGTGTAGATGAAAATAAAAAAGAGCTTCTTATAAAAGAAAAAGTTCAAGGTATATCCTTTATACACTCCCTTGAAAGATATGACGACAGTACGCCTGCCAAGCATGTTGTTGGCTACCTGAATAAAATTGATATGACAGGACAAACAGGTATTGAAAAAGCTTATGAAAATTATCTTAAACAAGACTCCCAAAGCAGTATCGCAGTCATAACCGACGCCAAAGACAACCCTGTAAAGGGTCTTGGCTATCGATTTATAAATCCCGTTAAAATCAATGAAAAGCTGAATGTAAAGCTGACCATTGATTATAATATCCAGAAAACAGCTGAAGAAGTCATGGAGAGGTATAATCTCAAAGGTGCTGTCGTAATAGAAGAGGTTAATTCCGGAGATATTGTTGCTATGGTAAGCAAGCCCGATTACAACCCCAATGAAATCGAGAAATATCTGGAGAGTCCGGACAACGAGTTGTTTAATAGAGCCGTGGCATCCTACAATCTCGGCTCCATATTTAAAATTATCGACCTGGCCAGTGCCTACAGCAAAAATATAGATCCGTCGATGTATTACTATTGCCCGGGATATGTGATTTTGGGAGACAAAGAATTCAGATGCTCCGCTTACGGAAGAGGGGGACATGGATTAATTGACCTGCACGAAGCCTTTGCATCCTCCTGCAACCCGTATTTTATTGAGCTGGGCATTAAAATTGGTCCAAAAAGCATAATAGAAACAGCAATTAAATTTGGCTTCGGCCAAGTCACCGGCATTGATGCCCAAGGCGTTGAAGAATCGGCCGGTATTCTTCCAAAACCCGACAGCTTCACCTACGGAGATACCGCAAATATTTCCATAGGTCAAGGAGATGTTCTGGCAACTCCCCTTCAGGTTGCAGATATGGTTGCCACTATTGCCAACGGTGGAATTAAGAACAATGTGAATATTGTCGATTCCATAGTTGACAGTAAAGGAAATACTGTAAAAGTAATCAGAAAAAATAAAGGCCAAAGAATTATAGATAAAGGAGTATGCGATAAAATAAAACAGCTTATGGAGGAAGTTACAGTCAGCGGTACCGGAACCAGAGCAAACCTAAGTGAGTACGGCGGCGCCGGCGGAAAAACCGGAAGTGCCGAAACGGGTCAATACATTAACGGTGAAAAAGTTGTTCATGCGTGGTTTGCCGGATATTTTCCACGGCTTGATCCGAAATATTCGGTCGCAGTATTTATTGAAGACGGAAAAAGCGGTGGAGCAATAGCTGCTCCCATCTTTGAGGAGATTGCCAAGACTATCTTGAAAAAGGGCTTCTAATTTATTGTTGTACTGGCACCTTAAATATTTTTGCTACATATACTTATAAGGTAGCCAATTTATTGGAGGTGCCTTATCTTGCTATATATATTGATTTCCTCAATTCTAGAGATACTAAATAATATATTTTTTCTATTAGGGTATATTTCCAATGTAAATTCATTCCCCCAGCCTTTAAGCGCTGAGGAAGAACAACACTATTTAAATCTTCTTAAAAAAGGAGATGAAGAAGCAAGAAATATACTTATTGAAAGGAATTTAAGACTTGTTGCCCATATAGTAAAAAAGTACAACTCTACCACAAGTGACAGTGATGATTTAATTTCAATCGGAACCATCGGATTAATAAAGGCCATTTCAACTTTCAACCATGAAAAAGGTACAAGACTTGCAACTTATGCAGCCCGGTGCATCGAAAACGAAATTTTAATGCACATCCGTTCCACTAAAAAAAATCAAAGCGAAGTCTCCCTTCAGGACCCTATAGGAGTTGACAGGGACGGAAATGAAATTGCTCTCATTGACGTTATCGGCAACGAATCAGAGTCAGTAGTTGAAGAAGTAGAGCTTAAAATGCAAGTGAAACGTCTCTACAATAAAATGAAAGATGTATTGAAAGCCCGGGAGAAAATGGTTCTAGAGCTTAGATACGGACTCTTAAACGGCACAAGCAAGACCCAGAGGGAAATAGCAAAAATGCTAGGAATATCAAGGTCTTATGTTTCGAGAATTGAAAAAAAGGCGATAAAAAAATTGGGAAAAGAGCTGAAATCTGAAGGCTGTAAATAGTTATCAAAAAGACATATATTACGTTCGTTGCCTTTTACACCTTTATTTTTTATTGAAATCATTTATCAGCTCTTTTAGGCTCCTTTGCTTCATCATTCCCGATATGATATTTTTAACAATCAATACTACAATAGGACCTAAAATAAGCCCGAGCAAACCGAAGAACTTCATTCCAAGATACATCGACATTAATGTCACCAAAGGATGGAGTCCTATCTGATGTCCAACTATTTTTGGCTCTATCATTTGCCTTATAACAAGTACTATAATATACAAAATCAAAAGTGATACTCCCATCCTAATGTCCTTGGTTAGAAACTCATATATTGCCCAAGGAACCAATACACCGCCCGTACCAAGGACGGGAAAAGCATCTATAAAACTGATAACCATACCAAGCAAAACAGAGCGTTTTACTCCAATTATCGTTAACCCGATAGAAAGCTCACAAAAAGTAATCACCATTAGTATAAGCTGCGCTTTAAAATATCCAAACAAGGCCATAAATGTATCGTCTTTTATACTTATTATTTTATTTAAAAATGTTTCCGGCAAATTATTTTTGATATAACTATAAATTCTGTCCCTGTCACCGGAAAGAAAATATGTTGAGAGAATTGTCACAAGTACAAATATCACCATCTGAGGTATGGATACCGCCGTGTTGTAAATCCCTTTCACAAAAGAATCCACCACACTGGAAATGGAATTGGAAAGATTCGAAACCATATTTGAAATCTGTGCGGTGACCTCACCGGGAAGACCAAAATAAATGTTCAATCCTCTATTTATCAAATTTGATATGTTTTGATACGCTTCTTTCAAAAACTCCGGCTGAGTGTTTGAAAGGCTTGTTATTTCCTTATAAAGTTTTGAGAACAACATAAGGAGCAATATTGTTATAATCGACAAGACCAAAAGTAATGACACCAACGCAGCAAATTTTCTTCTGAACTTTAGCCTTTTCATAAGAAACTGGATTACAGGCTCTATCAAAGAAGATATGGCAAATGCAATAAGAAACGGTGCCAAATAAATTGCAAGCTTAAGTCCCAGCAATATTCCGACAATTGTCCCCCCAAAAATAAGGACTAATTTTATAACAAGTTTTACTCTTCTATCCATAATACCCTTCCTATTTTAAAATTTACAATATTACTATCTGCAAAATATAACATTCTTTTGCTTATATAATATTAAACACTTCAACATAATGCAAGGGATTTTTTATTTGATGGAAATAAATACGAAGAAAATAATTAAAAAAGTGCTTGCATCTACTGGAATCTACAAGCACTTAAACTAAAATATACGTTTGTCGAACTAATTATAAAATACCTTATTTTACATATGATTGTCAACATATTTGCATGTTCTATTTTGCACACACCGCAATTTGTGTTCAACATGCCATAACACTATAAAATACCAGGATAATAATTACATTACTTAAGTTCGACTATTGTAACTCCCGACTCTCCTTCCCCGTACTTCCCAAGCCTGAAAGATTTAACCCGGGGGTCAGATTTTAAATACTTCTGTATACCGCTACGCAGTATTCCGGTTCCCTTGCCGTGGATAACAGACACTTCTTTAAGCCCGGAAATGAACGCATCATCCAAATACTTGTCAACACTTTCAATAGCCTCTTCCAAGTTGTACCCTCTAAGATCAATCTCTGTTGATATGCTTTTGGTCTTTGATACGCCTATCTTGCCCATACCGGAGCTGTTTAGCACGCTTTTCTGTTCATCCACCAGTTTCAAATTTGATATGTGAACATTTATTTTCATTATTCCTGCCTGCACCACTGCTTCTCCATCTTTGTCAGGAGGAGTGATGACTGTTCCCTTCTGGTTTAGGTTGACAATCAAAACACTGTCTCCCGGCTTCAGGTTTTCCGGAGGCTTTACCAAAGTGTTCCTCGGCACAAGGGGTGCAGCCAGTATATCCTCGATGGAATCAATCTTTCTCTTAAGCTTGAGTCTCATTGCTTCCGCTTCCTTTTGCCTCTGCTCGTTATGTGCTTCCTGCTCGAGCCTTTTCATTTCTGAAATAATTTCTTCCGCTTCTCTTCTTGCTTCAAGAAGGATTTTCCTTGCTTCTGCCTTCGCCTCCTGTAGGAATTTCTCTCTGGTTTCGTCAAGCCTCTTTTTTTGCAGCTCCAGCTCTTTTTTCAGCTTCTCAGCCTCAAGCCTGTAGCTTTCAGCTCTCATCTTTTCATTTTCCGATTGACTTAAATTTTTCTCAATTGACATAAGCATGTCTTCGAACTTTATATCGTCTTTTGTCAAAAACTCTTTAGCCCTCTCAATAATATCATCAAATAACCCAAGTCTTTTGGATATGGCAAAGGCATTACTTTTTCCGGGAACTCCAATCAAAAGCTTGTAAGTAGGCTTCAATGTCTCTACATTAAACTCACAGCAGGCGTTTTCCACAAACTTTGTGGTAACGGCATACACCTTGAGCTGGCTGTAATGAGTGGTGGCAACCGTAGTACTGCCCTTATTTCTTAAATACTCAAGTATTGACATTGCAAGGGCCGCACCTTCAGTGGGATCTGTTCCTGCACCAAGCTCGTCAAACAGGACTAGGGAATCTTCGTCCACATCTTTTAGTATTCCAACTATATTCTTCATATGTGAGGAAAAAGTACTAAGACTCTGCTCTATACTCTGCTCATCCCCAATGTCGGCATAAACCTTTTTGAAAATACTCATTCCGGTTCCTTCATTTGCCGGAATGTGGAGACCTGCCTGCGTCATAAGGGTAAACAGGCCCACAGTTTTTAAAGTAACTGTTTTTCCTCCTGTATTCGGACCGGTCACTACAAGGGTATTAAAATCTTCTCCAATCCAGAAATCGGTGGGAACTACGGTTTTTCTGTCTAAAAGAGGATGTCTACCCTTTTTTATTAATATCTTATGTTCATCGTTAAGCACCGGACAAACACAGTTATAATCAAGGCTGAATTTTGACTTGGCAAATATAAAATCCAGCAGTCCGAGAATGGAAACATTGGATTTTAAAAAATCAGCAATTCCTCTAACTTCCTCGGTTAATTCGCTTAATATTTTCTCAATCTCAGCCTGCTCTTTAATCTTGAGCTCTCTTATGTTGTTGTTTGCTTCAACAACTGCCATTGGTTCAATAAAAATAGTCGCTCCGCTGGCAGACGAATCGTGTATAAGTCCGGGTATTTCAGACCTGTACTCCTGTTTGACCGGAATAACATATCTATCGCCCCTTAAGGTAACTATAGGCTCTTGAATATACTTCTGATACTTTGACGACCTTATGATGTCATTGAGCCTGTCTTTTATTGACTCCTGTGCATTGCGTATCTGTCTTCTTATATTTGCAAGGGTCGGACTCGCATTATCGGCTATTTCATCCTCGCTCAATATTGACATGTAAATTCTGTCCTCTATCCGTTTATTGGATTCAAGGCATCTTATAAGCTCACTTACCGTATTGTCTTCATCTGTCTTGATTCTGTCATCGCTTGCATAGCTTTTAAGATTTCTTACAGTTCTTAAAATATCAGCAGTCTTTAATAGCTCTCCGGGACTTAAAACCGCCCCAATCTCAACTCTCCTAAGGCTGTTTCGTATATCATGGATTCCTCCATGGGAGGGCTTCCTCTTCTTGCAATAAAGGTGACACCATCACTGGTTTCTTTTAGCGCCTTCTGTACTCTTACAAAATCTGTATCGGGCACCAGCGCCTCTGCCAGTTCCTTCCCCAAAGGAGATGCTGTAAGACTTACCAGTTTGTTAATTATTTTATCAAACTCCAATACTCTAAGCGTTTTCTCGTTCATTTATTCCTTACCTCATATTTTTATGCTTTATTTACATCAAATAATTATAACACAAATATGTCTGCCTTAAAAGAAAGTTATAACTTGGAACAATTCCCCAATAAATTCTTTTGAATTAAATTTTTTTTACAAAACACTATATATTAAAGAAAACTTTGCCTTGAATAATTAAATATTAAAACGAAAAACCTATAAATGGATAAGCCTTTATATATATTTTATAAAACCTTAAGGAGGTTTTAGCATATGACAAATGAAAAAAAGCTTGAAATAATTAAATCCTACATTGACGAGATAAAAGCATATGAGGAAAGCCAGGACTGGCCTATAAACAAAAAGCAACATATAAGAAGGGCTCGTGAGGCGTATATAAGTCTGTATAAGGATGCTGAAAGCGGAAAGCTGGACCCGGATCTTCTCCATGAAAATATCACCAGCTTCATGTATATGCTGCAATAAAAGCTCGGAACATCGAGTCCCTTCACTTTTCTCTTTCATTTCATTCCAAGAAGCCAAATAAAAAAGCAATACTAATCGAAAAGCACTATTGATTAGTATTGCGGACCGATAATTAATTATTCTTTACTTAAATAATCTATTCACAGGAAATTTTTATTTATACATCTTTTCAAGGCTTTCAAGTACGGCATTTCTTAAGGCTTCTGCGGCCTGCTGCTTATAGGAATCTGTCTTCAGTTTTGCAAGCTCCGAGCTGTTGGTCATATAGCCTATTTCTGCAATCACCGCAGGCATGTTTGATGTTCTCAATACTGCCAGATTTGGTCTTTGAATAACTCCCATATCCTTTGATTTCAATGTCTTATTCAAGTTCTTCTGTACTATTTGTGCGAACTCATAAGCAGTAAGATTTCCCTTTTTTTTGCTGCTGTCAGGATGATATAATGTCATGGACCCAGAAGTCTTGCTGTTTCCGGCATTGTTATGCACGCTTACCAACAAATCCGCACCTACATTGTTTGCAAGAGCAGATCTTGCATACAGACTTACCGTTGCATCATTTTCTCTGGTCATATATGTTTTTATACCTTCAGCTTTCAGCAAAGCATTTAGCCTCTTCGCAATATCCAGATTCAAATCTTTTTCTTTTACTCCTCCGTACACAGCCCCTGATTGGCTTCCCCCATGACCGGCATCTATTACGACTTTGTATGTTCTATTAGCTTAAGTCCACTTCTTGAAGGCACTTCTGCCGGTTTATTTCCGATATAAGCCACCTCATTTTTCGCATCCCATCCTACATTTTCTCCGAAGGTTTCGGCGACAAATCTAATTGGGACCATAACCGTGCCATTGACAAGCACAGGAGGCGCTTCCATATACTTTATAGAACGTTCCGTATATGCCACTTTATTCCCTATGCTCATTGTAATGGACTTACTGCCTTTTGACATCTCTATTACTCCATAAGAAGGATACCAATCGGTCGTTACTCCTAATACCTGAAAAGTAGTTCTTGCAGGCACTAGAATTCTTCCATCGATAACCACAGGATTTCGTTCGAGAGTCAAAACCTTTCCGTCCACAGCTATAAATGCATTTGAGGTAACAGCCCAATACCCCGAATAATACTCACCACTTGCAGCAAAGCTAGGAACTGCTACGAGTAATACTAGTGTTAATACAGCGAGCAAAAATGCTAACTTTCTCACGACTCCCCTCCTCTCTCTCCTTTGATTCAATTATATCAGGTTTACATAATAATTCTATAAATAAACTCAAACTTCCTCTATGTAATTTATTCTAAGGAAAAATAAGATACATAAGAAATAAGTTAACATAAAGTGTTTTTTCGAAAAAGTGGTTGTTGCTCAGTCTTTGAATTTTCTTCTAATGATTGGAAATACCCAAAAACCAAGGGACATGGAAAAAAGACATGCTCCAATTCCCGAAAGAATGGGAAGCAAAGAAAAATACAGCTGCGATAGTGAAACAACAGAATTGCTTAAAATAGTTGATGTCATTCTAATGATTCCTATCATAAAAAGAAAAGCTATTCCCGTAATTTGAAATATATAATGCTCTTTTAACAGATTTAAAATAGAAGCCGCCAACAGTACTACAATAAACACTGCAATTGAATATGAAATACTTAAATCCGCATTCAAGTCTCAACACCCGGTCTTTCAATTTTTTTCTTCCAAAATTTCATTTATTCAACCACAACATATATTGTAATACTCAATTAAAATAATTTCAAACTATTTCCCTAACCGTAAAATAAGTTTAGGCTTCGACAAAATCAGATTTCGCCAAAGCCCAGATAAAATTAATTAAAGCTTTTTATTTTAATATAAGTCATATTTCAAATAAAATTAATTCTTTCTCTTAAAATTATCAAAAGCAAATACTGCTTTTTAATTTGTCCCCATACAGGCACAAACACTCAGGCCATTATAATTAATCAAAGTATTAACCCTTAACTGCTCCGGCTGTCATACCGCTAATGAACTTCTTCTGCATACTGAAGAACATAATGAGTACAGGAACAGTTACTATACTACCAGCTGCCATCAATAAATCATATCTTGCAGTTGTGTATGCAATAAAGGCTCTGATACCGACAGGAATAGTAGTTACTTCGGCATCTTTCAAGAGAACCCATGCAAAAAGCAACTCGTCCCAAGCCATCAGGAAAATGTATATTGCTGTTGCAACAATTCCAGGAACGGCCAAAGGAAGCATTACTTTTATAAATGCCGAAAACTTATTGCATCCGTCTATTCTGGCTGCTTCTTCAAGCTCGCCGGGTATAGATGCAAAAAATCCTCTAATTATCCAAATACTAAAAGGAACAAAAAACGCAGAATACACTATAACAAGTCCGGGAATTGAGTTTGTCAACTGTATTCCAGTTGCTTCCTTAAGTTTAACAAAATCAAGATAAAGAGGAAGCAAAAACATCATTCCTGGAAGTAACTGCGTCGAGAGAATAAGAATACCAAAAAAATTCGAACCCGGAAATTTGTACCTAGCCAATGCATATCCAGCCAACGTTGCTATAACCAGTGCTACAACCATAACAAATCCACACACAATGAGACTGTTTCTAAAATAAGTTCCGAAAGGGAGTTTTTGAAACACTTCAACATAGTTTGAAAAACGAGTAGGTAAAATCCATTTACCTGTTGCGATGGCACTATGGTTCATTAATGATGTCAATACCATAAATACTATTGGCCCAAGAGATAATACCACCAATATAGCAAGAACTATATTAGAAAGGGCATTCTTCATTTTCTTTTTTCTTTTCATTGATTCAAAATAACCTATTTTCGCCATTACTTCACCACCAAATCATCTTTAAAGAATGCATACCATAAAGCAACCACGCCAAGCGCAAAGAACATAACAATCATCAAGCTGCCGCACCAGGACCAAATTGCCACAACTGGAATGAGTTTCTATGAATGTTTGTCATCAGAAGATCTCCCCAGTCACCCGGTATACCGGCACCATTACCAAACATCATAGCAACGATGTTGTAAGAATAAATATTTGAAATCAAAGAAAACATGATGTTGATGGCAAGAATAGGTTTAAGCAACGGCAAAGTAATATTCCAGAACTTCTGCCAACCGTTAGCGCCATCAATATCAGCCGCTTCATAATAGTCAGGAGATATACTCTGCAAACCAGCCAACATCAAAATCATCGAAAGAGGAAGACCTCTCCAGATGGTAGGCAATATTATTGCCCAGATCTGATTTTGTCCAAGCAACCAATATGGCTTTTCGGGCAATATATGCAGAATGTCATGCAAAATAATATTTATTAAACCTGAATCTTGTCTCCATAAAAAGCCCCATACTATACCAACAACATATGAAGGTACAACCCAAGGCATAAGAAGCGCAGTCCTTACAATACCTCTACCTTTAAATTCCCTGTTAACCAACATAGCCAATATAATTCCCAAGGCAAATGTTGCAAAGGTAACTACAATTGTATAAATAGCAGTATTTCTAAGTGCATTCAAGAAACCTGTCCTAATTAAGCTGTCCGGATCAAAAAGAACCTCATAGTAATTCTGAAAACCAATAAATGGTGCATTCAGAAACTTAGTCATAGTCATCATGTTGAGATTCAGAAAAGAAATATATATTCCCTGAATCATAGGAATAAAGTGAATACACATCATTGCCACAAAAGCAGGTATTAGCATAGCATATGCAAATAAATTCTGCTTTATCGAATACAACAGATAACTAGACCTTTTTTCTTTAACCCCTATAGTAGATTTTTTCAATTGAATATCCATATAATCAAGCTCCCACAATTATTATAGCATTTTGACAATATAGAATATAATAAAAGTATTGAGTCTGTGCAGAGCATTTCTGCCCTGCACTAAACTCAATTAACTTTATTAGATACTCTTTACAAGTAATTATTTATAAAAGCTATTTCATGCTTACTTGTATTACTGAGCGCTATCCTGCAATACTTTGTTAACCTGTGTTTCAACTTCTTTTACGATTTCTTTAGTCTTTTCGAAGCTGTATGCACCTTCGATTCCCATAGCGTTATCCCAGATTTTGCTGAGACCCTGCTGGAAGTAAGTTTCTGAAGGAGCCCAACCAGGAATTGATGCATAGTGTTTAGCAAATTGCAACTGATCCTTGAATACTTTTACCATAGCATCTGATTCAAAGTATGGATCTTCGTAAGCAGCTTTAACAGTTGGAAGCATGTTAGTAACTTTTGAGTATGCAACCTGAGCTTCTTTAGTGCTCAAGTACTTAACAAGTTCAAGAGCTGCTTCTTGATTCTTAGATGACTTGAATATAGCAATATTACTTCCACCCAAGAATGCGTATCTTCCTTTTGGTCCTTCTGGAATCATAGTAACTCCTACTTTGTCAACAAGATCTATACCTTGTTCAGCTTTGTTTCTCTTAAGAGTTGAGATAACCCAAGGACCCATGAATGATGTAGCATATCCACCACTGCAGAATGTGGATTCAATATCGGAAGTGTTCTTTTCGAGTGAAGGCTTATCCATTAAACCTTCAACAGCAAGTTCTGAATAGAATTTGATACCTTCAAGTGCTGCTTCACTTGCGAATGTAGCAGTTTTGCCATCTTCGCTGATCAAGTCTCCGCCAGCACCGTAAATCCACCATGCGAAGTTGTGGATAACGTTCCAGTCGTTCTTACCTGGCATACCCAATGCAGGCAATTTCTGACCGTCAATTTCGATATTGTTGAGCTTCTTAAGAGCTTCTTTATATTTGTCCCAAGTTGCAAAATCTGTTTCAGGATTTACACCAGCTTTTTCAGCTGCATCTGTTCTGTAGTAGAGAGCTCTTGTTTCAGCAAACCAAGGCATACCGTAAATTTGCTCTGTACCTCTGATACCAGCTGACTGCAAAGTTGAATCAACGAATACGCTTGTGTCGATTTTTCCGTTGAGGTCAACCAATGCACCCATTGCTCCGATAGCAGCTGTCCAAGTTGAACCTAACTGAGTAAGGTCAGGAGCTTCTCCACTTGTAGCAGCAGCTGTGATCTTAGTCCAAGCTGCACCCCAGTCAACAACTGTAGGTTGAACTGTGATATGTGGATTAGCATCAGTGAATGGCTTAATAGCATTCAAGAAGTCTTGGTCTGCAGTGTTACTGTTAGGCATAATCCAAAGTGTCAATGTTACTGGTTCCTTATTGCCACCAGCGTTTGAATCTGGTGAAGTTTGATTTTGATCTGGTCCTGGAGATGTCTGAGGCTCATCTCCACCACATGCTGCCAGACTTAAAGCCATAACAGCAACCAACATTAATGCAATTACCTTTTTGAGCATAGTTTTGTTCCCCCTTTAATGATAATTAAGATATTGCTTATACAATAAATTATATTATAAATTAATCTAAAAAACACAACATGAAATAATTAGTATTTTTAGTGAAAATGTTACGTTATAGCTCGAATTGCATCATTTTGCTTGTTCTACGTCCGTTTTTTGACTTATTGTATTAATTTTACTGGTCAGGCTAAAATATCCTGATGTTCAAGATATTCTATTTGGCTAATACCGATACTTTGCCTGATTTGGAGCAACGAAAAATTCATTGTTGTTATTTATTGGCATGTCGATTATGTAGCTATACTGTAAATTTTTTTAGATTAATTTCTTGTACAAACAATATCTGCTCGCTTTATATATATTATCATACTTTATGTCTTTATTCTATAATTTTAATGCATTTTCTTTTATTTTAATGCATATTTTTTGATTATTTATTTTTGTCAGCACATCAAAAACTTCTATATTGTTTATTTTTATGTTGTTTTTTGGCAAAACAAGCAAAGCACTTCCATAATATCATCTATATGGCAGCACTTTGCAGGATTCACAATGACTATTTTATTTACTTTTATTATTTGGATTACAGAATAATACAGATAAGCCTCCACTTCCCTCGTTAATTATTTTCTGTAATGTCTCCTGAAGTTTTAGCTGTGCATCCTCAGGCATTCTGTAAAGTTTGTTCTGAAGTCCTTCGCTTACCAATTCATGCAAGGACTTTCCAAAGATATTTGACTGCCATAGTTTTTCCGGCTCACTTTCAAACTCTTTAAGAAGGTAGCTAACCAATTCTTCGGATTGCTTTTCCGTTCCCACCAAAGGTGCTATTTCCGTTTCAATATCTGCCCTTATCATATGTATTGAAGGTGCACTTGCTCTAAGCTTAACCCCAAAACGGCTTCCCTGTTTTATTATTTCGGGTTCTTCAAGAGACATCTCTTCTATCTGGGGTGATACTATACCATATCCTTTAAGTTTAACCTCATTAAGGGCTTCTTGAACCTTGTCATACTCTTTCTTTACCTTTGCGAGATCCGTCAAAAGCGATATGAGCCTGTGTTCGCCATCGATTTCAAGTCCGGTGACTTCACTTAATATGCGATAAAGTAGTCCATCCTGCTCGTTAATTTCCACATAAGCAGCTCCCGAGCCAAGGTTTATACTGTCGATATAAGCCCTTTTTATAAACTCATATTGATCAAACCTGCTTACGCTCCCTTTAATCTCCCGAATTCTGGTAATTCCGCTGAAAACCTCTTTCACCGCATTTATCATGTCAACCTTAAGCCAGTGACTTTCATCGAGGGATTCTATCCATTTGGGTATATTAACTCCAATTTCGCTTATCGGGAACTCAAGCAACACTCTCTCCATTATGTTGTTTAAGTCTTCGATTCTAAGCTGTGCACAATTGGTGCCTATCACCGGAACATTGTACTTTGCTTCGAGTTCCTGTCTCAAAATTTCTGTTTCAGGATTCGACGGATTTACCGAATTCAAAAGTATTACAAAAGGCTTGTTGATCTCCTTTAATTCCTTAACAACTCGTTCTTCGGCTTCAACATAGTCCTCTCTCTCGATATCGGTTATACTGCCGTCGGTTGTAACTACGAACCAATGGTAGAATGATCGTTGATAACCTTCTTGGTGCCGATTTCAGCAGCCTGAACAAACGGAATCTGCTCATCAAACCAAGGTGTGGACACCATACGGGGCACATCGTTTTCCATATGGCCAATGGCACCTTTCACCATATACCCGACACAATCTACCAGCCTCACCTTAAACTGAACATTTTCATCAAGCTCAATTTTAATAGCCTCATTGGAAACAAATTTGGGTTCCGTGGTCATTATCGTACGCCCAGAAGCACTTTGTGGGAGTTCATCCTTTGCTCTTCCTCTTGAAAATTCATTTTCTATATTAGGTATAACCAATAAGTCCATGAACCTTTTAATAAATGTGGACTTTCCTGTTCTCACCGGACCTACAACACCTATATATATATCTCCCTGCGTTCTTTCTGCTATTTGCTGGTATATATTATATTTTTCCACCCGCAAGCCCTCCTTACTTTTATTTAAACCTACTGCTATCAACTTTTTCACTCGAAACTTAAGCTTAAGTATTGCGGTAATACCGTTTTTTGCGCCTTCATAAATGCTATATGAGCTTTTATTGATCATTTAGCATTAAGAAACGCATCTTAAGTTTTGAGTACTAGTATTCTTATCAATATAAATATATTGTCTGTATTCTTCTATTATTACAAAAAGGACAAAAAAGTGAGCAGTTGTCTTTTAATCTGCTCACTTTTTTTGTCAAATTCTTAGAGTTTTAAAAAATCCCTTAATCATAGCCATTTTGCATCTAATTCCTCAACCTCATTTTTCTTGTTTCTCATCATAAGGTCGGACACCGCCTGTCTCGCTTCTTGCCATTAAACAATACTTCATATGCTTCAAAAGTTATAGGCATCGGCACCTTTCTCTTCTGTGCAAGTTCATAGGCGGCTTTTGTGGTTGTAACACCTTCAACAACCATTTTTACTTCATCCATAGCTTCTTTAGGAGATTTTCCCTGTCCGATTAAGATTCCGGCACGGCGATTTCTGCTGTGCATGCTGGTACAGGTTACAATAAGGTCTCCTATGCCCGTAAGCCCGGCAAAGGTCTGCGGATTGGCTCCCATGGAAACCCCCAGCCTTGAAATCTCGGTTATCCCTCTGGTCATAAGTGCAGCTTTGGTATTGTCCCCAAAACCCAAACCGTCCGATATCCCGGCACATAATGCTATTACGTTTTTCAAGGCTCCCCCAAGCTCAACTCCCACGGCATCCGAATTGGTGTACACTCTGAATTCCGGACTCATAAATATATCCTGAACAAGCTCTGCCGCTTTGATATCACAAGATGCTGCAACAACTGTCGTAGGTATTCCTTTACCCACTTCTTCAGCATGGCTAGGACCCGACAAGATAACAGTCTTTGCATCCTTTATTTCTTCGCCTATTACTTCGGACATTCTAAGCCCTGTTCCTTCTTCCAATCCTTTAGAACAACTCACAATTATCATATCTTTTCTTATATATTTGGATATATCTTTTGCAGTCTGCCTGACCGTCTGAGAAGGTACCACTAAAACCAGCACCTCAGCATCATGCACAGCTTTCTCCAAATCCGAAGTGAATGTGACATTCTCCGGAATAACAACTCCCGGCAACTTATGTACATGTTCTCTTTTTTCACTCAGCATCTTAATCTCATCTTCAAAAACGGACCACATGTTAACGCTTATACCGTTGTTGGCCAAAGACACTGCCAGAGCAGTACCCCAACTTCCCGCACCAATTACAGATATTTTTTTAATCATATTAAGTCTCCCCTTACTCATTCTTTTTTTGCACCAAGCTTATTTTCAGTACCTTTGCATAGTCTTGCAATATTGGATCGATGCCTGATTATAACAAGAAGAGATACAAAAACCGCAAATGAAGTATATATTATTTCTTTTTCCATAAAGGCAGCCAGAAAAGGAAAACATAATGCAGCAGTTATTGAGCCCAGGGACACATATCTAGTCAATGCAACTACTGCCAAAAATATACCCAAGAGAATTAGTCCCTGATATGGCCCTGCGAAAAGTATCACGGCAAAAGTAGTCAATACACCTTTTCCGCCTTTAAAACCGAAATAAAGCGGCCAGTTGTGGCCCAATATTGCTCCCAAGCCGCCGGAAAACACCCCAACTCTGTCAAGTTCTACGGCAAATTTAAGTTCCGGCATATTAAAACTATTAAAACTAATTTTGAAAATATAATACCCGATAATACATGCCAAAATACCCTTTAGCATATCCCCTACAATTACAAGCAAAGCCGGAAGCTTTCCAAGAGTCCTCAGAGTATTAGTCATGCCGGCATTTCCGCTCCCGTGCTTTCTCACATCCACACCGTAAAATTTTCCGACAATAAGTGATGTATTTGCGCTCCCTAAAAGATATCCCGCCAATGCAGCCAAAACAATCTTCAATACCAGCCAAGCCAACGCAATCACTCCCTTTCCTTTTCCCTCAATATGAATTTTATCGGAGTACCCTCAAATCCAAAACTCTTTCTAAGCTGGTTCTCGAGGTACCTCTCATAGGAGTAATGCATAAGCTCCATATTATTTATAAAAAGAATAAATGAAGGCGGCTTGACAGAAGCTTGAGTCATATAATAAATTTTGAGTCTTTTTCCCTTGTCAGACGGAGGCTGAACCATAGCAGTTGCCTCATTCAGGAGGTCATTTAACACTCCAGTGGTAATTCTCATAGCTGCTTGATCTGCCACATACTTTATGAGTCCATAAATTTTATCTACCTTTGTCCGGTCATAGCCGATATAAAGATTACCGGAGCATAAAGCATAAACCCCAATTTCTCATAGACCTTTTTTCTATACTCTTCAAGAGTACCGGTTTGCTTCTCCACCAAATCCCACTTGTTCACCACTATAACAGAAGCCTTCCCCTGTTCGTGAGCGTACCCGGCTATTTTGGTATCCTGCTCGGTAACACCTTCTTTTGCATCTATCAATATTAGGCAAACATCCGCTCTTTCAATTGCTGTCCATGACCTTATAATGCTATACTTCTCAATTTTTTCATTAATCTTGCTTTTCCTTCTAATACCGGCAGTATCAATAAAAACAAATTTACCGTGCTCGTTTTCAATATATGTGTCAATGGCATCCCTTGTTGTACCCGGGATATCGCTTACAATAACTCTATCTTCCCCGGCAATTCTGTTTATAAGAGAGGATTTACCGGCATTGGGCTTTCCCACCACCGCAATCTTTATTACATCTTCATCGTAATCCTCGGGATCCTCCTCAGGGAAATATTTGAATATCTCATCGAGCAAATCCCCCATCCCGAGTCCATGAATAGACGAAACGGTCATTAATTCGCCAAAACCCAGGTTGTAGAACTCATAGACATCTGCCGGAGGTTCTCCAATCTGATCCACTTTATTGACAACCAATATAACAGGCTTTTGAGTTTTCCTGAGCATAGTTGCCACTTCTTTATCCGAAGCGGTAACCCCGTCTTTTACATCCACCATAAATACAATGACGTCTGCTGTCTCAATAGCTATCTCAGCCTGTCTTTTCATCTGCTGCATTATCATATCCTCAGAATATGGCTCTATGCCGCCCGTATCTATCAGTGTAAATTTCCTGTTTCTCCATTCCACTTCAGCATATATTCTGTCACGGGTAACTCCCGGTGTATCTTCCACAATAGAAATTCTTTTTCCCACAAGATAATTAAAAAAAGTCGATTTGCCCACATTAGCCTTCCCACTACCGCAACAACAGGCTTTGACAACTTATCTCCCTCCATATGTTTCAAAATAGTTAAAAATCAAACCATATTATTATAAAACTATTCCTAGAATTTTTTCAATGAAGTCTTTTCCATTATTGCTAACTATCCCTATTTTTGTTTCTAATTTATCTTCAAGCATTCCAACAGTATAATCATCAAGAAATACCTTCTCACCGGTCCTTAACATGGATTCCGAAATCAAAAGTTCTTCCCCTATATTTTTCCCCAAAAGCTGTTCTGCTATATCTTGTCCTGTTAAAAGCCCGGTCACAGTAACATTTTCTCCAAAAAAACGATTCTTTATTTTATAAACATGAATACTCAAATTTTCATATTTCCTTTCAAGAATATCTATCATTTCCTTTATATATTTATAAGAAGAAACTCCGGTCGCTATAGCAACTTCTCTCTTTTTTTCGGATTTGAAATCCACTTTTTCCAGGTAATCATCAAATTCCTTCTTAAACATTGCAATAAGGCCTACACCGTTTTCTATCTGGGGAAAGTCCTCGTAAGCGCAATAATCCGGCATATCAAGTTCTCCCATAATATAAAACTCATCCGCAAGAAAAACTATCCTTGACCCGCACCTTGAAAGAAGCTCCCTCTGCCAAGCTTCGACCTGCTCGACAACTTTCCGGGACGACTCTTTGTCAAAGGGCTTTAGCTTGTATAAACCATCACGGTGTTTTGTAATGCCTACAGGAACAACTGAAACACTGTTCAAACCCGGGTATAATGCACTAAGATCCCCTAGGGTTCTGTCCAGTTCTTTTCCGTCGTTTACTTCCCTTACCAAAACTATCTGTGCATTAACCGTTATCCCGCCGTCTATCAGCCTCTTAATTTTATCCATCACATCTCCGGCCGTCTTGTTCTTTAACATATATACCCTTAATTCCGGATTTGATGTGTGAACCGAGACATTAATGGGAGACATTTTATATTTTATTATCCTATCTATATCATTGTAACTCATATTTGTGAGTGTTACATAATTTCCCATAAAAAATGAAAGCCTGGAGTCATCATCCTTAAAATAAAGAGTCTCTCTCATTCCTTTGGGCAATTGGTCTATAAAGCAAAAAATGCACTTATTCCTGCAGCTTTTGGCATCATCAATCATCAGACTCTCGAATTCTATGCCCAAATCCTCATACTCATCTTTTTCAATCTCTATTTCCCAGATTTCTCCGTCCTTCTTCTGTACTTCAAGAACCAGATTTTCATCGGTAATTAAAAACCTATAGTCAAATATGTCGCCTATTCTTTCGCCATTAACGGATAGTAAAAAGTCTCCTTCCTGAAGGTCCGATTCTTCCGCAATACTTCCGGGCAATACCCTTTTAATTGGTATAGGTCTGTACTCCAACCCAAAACCTCCCCATTCTTTACTTCAACGTATGCTCAAAAATAATAAAATATACTATAAGCAAAAAGCAGCAGTTGTATCTGCTGCTTTTACTCTATTCTACGCTGAGAACCTCAATTGATTTGCGCTCACCCTTATGCCTTACTGTATAATGTCCACACTCTTTGCATACTCTATGGAGCATCTTCAAGGAGTGACAATGTGGACATTCAACCAAGTTAGGTGCTGATAACTTCCATTGAGACCTTCTCTTACCTGTTCTAGCTTTAGACCATTTACGCTTTGGATTTGCCATGAATTACACCTCCTCGTCACCATACAACAAACCTTGTGTATAAATAAAATCTTGTACACATCGAAGGTACTCGATTTTGTTTCTGTTTAAACTTTTATACAGCTTGATTAATTCTCGCTAAAAAACTTCTTAAAAACTTCCATCCTAGGATCTATATCTTCATTTATGCATTTGCATTCATTGTTGTTAAGATCCACTCCACACTTCGGGCAATATCCCTTACAGGTCTCATCGCAAACCTGCTTTACTGGAAGATTCAATATTATATTGTCTATAATTACTTTATCCAGCTCAAGGAACTTACCCTGGTATGTATAAAAATCCTCCTCGGCTTTATCGCTGCCTTCTTCAATAAAATCCTCTTTTACAGCAATATGCATCTTTGACTCGATATCCCCCAGGCATCTTGAGCACTTCGCCCTGTATTCCGCCCAAAGTTCACCGTCAAGCTTAACAATCCCGCCGGCATTTACTAAAGTACCTTTAAAACTTACCGGCTGGTCAAAGTCAAAATCCTCAGCAATAAAATCATTGACCCTAATTGGCTCACTAAAATCCAGTTTCAGCGATGCTCCATTATGCTTCAAAATATTTGATATATCAATTCTCATAAAAGTCACCTCTTAAAACCGACAAGGACTATTATACTAACTAATAACTCACATGTCAAGAATTATGTGATAGATTAGCACCAAGAACAAAAATAATTTTGATTATCTTAATTCAAAATTTCTTCTTATATTATTGACATATTCCTCGTATTAATACAAGGCAAGCCTGTTTCCGAAAAAACAGGCTTGCAAACTTTAAAACTCTTATTTTATAAGCTTTAAAGTTTCTCTTGCAATCTCCAGTTCCTCATTTGTCGGAATAACCAGAGTTTTAACTTTGGCATCGGGAGCACTAATATCGGTTTCTATGCCTTTTACCTCATTTTTATCCCAGTCTACTTTAATTCCGAAGAAGTCCATGTCTTTCAAAACTTCTTTTCTTATATAAGCGTTGTTTTCACCGATACCTGCTGTAAATACTACCGCATCAACGCCGTTTAACACCGCAATGTATTTTCCTATATACTTCTTAACACCATAACAGAAAATATCCAATGAAAGCTTTGCCCTGTCATCTCCCTTTTCAGCTGCGTCCTGGACATCCCTGAAATCACTGCTTACACCGGAAACTCCAAGCACACCCGATTTTTTATTGAGGAAGTTGTTTATATCATTAATATCCATTTTTTCTTTTTCCATCAGGTAAGTTATAACTGCCGGGTCAACATTTCCGCTTCTTGTACCCATACACAAACCTTGAAGAGGAGTAAATCCCATTGAAGTATCAACAGATTTTCCGCCTTTCACCGCACAAATACTTGCTCCGTTTCCAAGGTGGCAAGTTATGAGCTTTAAGCTCTCAATGGGTTTACCCAGCATCTGTGCCGCCCTATGGGCAACATATTTGTGGGAAGTTCCGTGGAAACCGTATTTTCTCAATTTATACTTATCATATATCTCATAAGGAAGAGCATAAATATATGCATGTCTTGGCATTGTCTGATGAAAAGCCGTATCAAACACAGCAACCATCGGCACATCAGGCAGTATCTGCTTGCAGGCCTCAATTCCGACTATATTTGACGGATTGTGGAGCGGAGCCAGCTCAACGCAATCGTTAATTGCCTTCATTACATTTTCATCTATTATAGCAGATTCCTTGAAGTTCTCGCCGCCGTGAACAATACGATGACCGACGGCAGAAATCTCAGACATGCTCTTTATAACTCCGATCTTTTCATCCGTAAGAGCTGAAATTACCTCTTGTATGGCAAGCCTGTGGTTGTACAGGTCTTTTTCTATAACTACAGTTTCTCCACCAGTCTTTGAATGCTTTAAAAATGAATGTTCAAGACCGATTCTGTCACATACACCTTTTGCAAGTACAGACTCGTTTGTCATATCAATCAGCTGATACTTTAGTGATGAACTTCCGGTATTAATAACCAAAATATTCATTTAAAAACTCACTCCTGTTCTGTTTTTTGTAAATTTATATTTCTATTAAACGCTGCACAACAGCTTACTTAAAGTTTGTGCAGGATTTATGGCTTGACGTATTGAGCCTGAACCGCAGTAATTGCTGCAACTCCAACTATATCCTCGGCACTGCAACCTCTTGACAGATCGTTCACCGGTCTTGCCAACCCCTGTGTTATCGGTCCGTATGCTTCAGCCTTTGCCAATCTCTGTGTAAGCTTGTATGCAATATTGCCCGAATCAAGATCCGGGAAAATGAGAACATTAGCCTTACCTGCCACATTGCTTCCTTTCGCTTTAGACTTTGCACTTCGGGAACAATAGCGGCATCCACCTGAAGTTCTCCATCAATTGCAAGCTGCGGAGCCTTCTCCTTGGCAAGCTGTGTTGCCTTGATCACCTTTTCGGTCAACTCACTCTTCGCACTGCCGTAAGAAGAATAAGAAAGCATTGCCACTTGAGGTTCTGCACCAACCAATATCTCAAAAGATTTGGATGCAGATATTGCAATTTCGGAAAGCTCTTCTGCATTCGGATTTTCCACCAAGCCGCAATCGGAATATACAAAAGTTCCGTTATGTCCATATTCGCAGTCGGGTACAACCATAACAAAAAAGGATGATACAAGTTTTGTCCCCGGAGCTGTCTTTAATATCTGTAAAGCAGGTCTTAAAGTATTTGCAGTAGAATTGACAGCACCTGCCACCATACCATCCGCTTCGCCCTTTTTAACCATCATTACTCCATAATAAAGGGGATCCTTTATTGCTTCCCTTGCAGCCTCAATAGTCATCCCCTTTGATTTCCTAAGCTCATATAATGTATTTGCATAATCCTCCAACTTTTCGGAGTTATATGAGTCCTCTATTATAACTCCTTGAAGGTCAATATCTCCAGCCAAATTCTTGATTTCATTTTCATTTCCTATAAGTACAACTTTTGCAATTCCTTTTTTAACTATCATGGATGCTGCTTTAATTACCCTCAAATCCGTACTTTCCGGCAAAACTATGGTTTTGATGTTTGATTTTGCCCTTTCAATTATCTGTTCCAAAAAACTCATAAATTCTTCTCCTTTCATAATACCAAAGCTATTTCATGAAATTTATATTTATTTCATTCAATTAACGATTATATTATCACCAGGTAATAATACCTGCTCACTATAAACAGCTATTTTACTGGGTTCCGAGCCACTCTAATTATATACAAAATGTTTTTTGTATACAAGACCCACCTATCTTTTTTTTCGCCTCTAATCATAAATAGTGGCACATTACTCTTAAATGCAGGCTATTTCATCGTTTTTAGAGCCTCTCCAATTATTTGGACTTTATTGAAATCAAATCATTGAGTTCCTTTAAATGGTCATCCAATTCTTGCTCTTTTAGATTACTCAGATACGACAATTTATAGCTTTTAGCCTTTGTTGCCATTTCCAGCGCCTTCTCCATCCTTCCCAAATCTTTTAACACACAGCTGTAATTATAGTATGCTTCAGGAAAGGAGGGATTAAGACCAATAAGCTTTTGATATATTTCTTCAGCTTTTTTAATATTGCCGATTTTATAATAGGTATATCCCAAATTGTCAAGTATAACAGCATCCGAGCTATTATATTCATATGCCTCTTTATTGAAATTTAAAGCCTTGTTCACGTCTCCGTCCAAAATTAAAAGATAACCGAGACTTCCGTATATTGTTGTGTTTTTATAATTTGAAAATACATCCTCCAGCATTTTTACAGCATCTTTCAATTTTCCTTTTTTCCAAAGTACCAATGCATAATTGGACTTTGCCTGCAACATACTGTTATTGTCAATACCGGAATTCAAAAGCTCTTCAAAAACCTTCTCGGCCTCTTCCAACTTTCCTTTCTTAAGAAGCAAATATCCATATAAGATTTTTACTGCCGGTTTGCTTTTGGCAATTCTGCATGCCTTTTCAAGCCAGCTAATAGCTTTATCCATATCTCCCTTTCGATAAGCCCGGCTTGCAAAAACTTGATAAAAAATACTTCTCTCAATATATAAAGTAAAAATGAGAAATGCAAACAAAAGTATATATCCCGCTGTTTTGTGAAGTAAAAAAGCAAAAAAGATTAACACTGTACAAACTATATATCTTGTTAATGCATTCTTATTCATAATCAAACCTCCCGCGTAAAAAAACTAAAAATACTTATGGCATACATCATACTTATAAATTTTTCTTTTCAAGTTCCTCTTTTAAAAGCTTGTTTAATAACTTTGGATTTGCTTTTCCCTTTGTCTCCTTCATAGCCTGCCCCACAAGGAATCCAAAAGCTTTATCCTTGCCTTTTCTGTAATCTTCAACCGATTTTTCGTTATTTGAAATTACTTTTTTCACAACTTCAATAAGGGCTTTTTCATCGCTTACAACTTCAAGCCCTTCTTCCTTCACTATGGCCTCAGGGTCTTTTTCTTGCTCAAACATTATCTCTAGTACCTTTTTTGCAATCGTTGTGCTTATTGTCCCCATATCAACCAGCTTAACCAGCCTTGCCAAGTATTCTGCCGGAAAAGGTATGTCTTCTGCTTCCATCCCTTTATCATTAAGGATTCTCGAAACATCTCCCAGAATAAAATTGCTCACGGCCTTGGGATTATTGCTTTTTACCGCCGCATTTTCAAAGAAATCGGCAAGGGCCTTTGAGCCTGTAAGAATCGAGGCATCATACTCGGGAAGTCCATATCCACTTATATACCTTTTTCTTCTGGCATCGGGAAGCTCAGGAAGGCTCCTTTTTATCTCTTCCTTCCATTTTTCATCCACAACTACCGGCATAAGGTCCGGTTCCGGAAAATACCGATAGTCATGGGCCTCCTCTTTGGTTCTCATGGAATAACTTATACCCTTCTGGTCATCCCATCGTCTGGTTTCCTGAACGATGATTCCTCCACTTTCAATAACCTCAATCTGTCTTTTGGCTTCACTTTCAATTGCTCTTACTATTGACCTTAGGGAATTTAAGTTTTTCATCTCCGTCCTGGTACCAAACTCCTTTTGTCCCTTAGGCCTTACCGAAAGATTTACGTCAACTCTTAGCGAACCTTCCTGCATCTTGCAGTCAGAAATATCTATGTATTGAAGTATATTCCTAAGGCTTTCCACAAAAGCCCTGGCTTCTTGTGCCGAACGCATGTCAGGCTCGGTAACAATTTCAATAAGCGGCACACCACACCTGTTATAATCAATCAGCGTGTCCGTTTCATTCTCATCATGCATAAGCTTTCCGGCATCTTCCTCAATATGTATCCTTGTGATTCCAATTCTCTTTGCCCCTCCTTCCACCTCGATGTCAATATATCCGTTTTGACAAAGGGGAAGGTCATACTGTGAAATCTGATATGCTTTAGGAAGGTCGGGATAAAAATAGTTTTTCCTGTCCTGCTTGCTGTATTCTGCAATACTGCAGTTTGCGGCAAGACCTGCCTTTACAGCATATTCTACCACCTTTTTATTAAGAACAGGAAGTACTCCCGGCATACCGGTGCAGATAGGGCAAATATGAGTATTTGCTTCTCCACCGAAATCTGTAGTGCACGAGCAATATATTTTAGATTTCGTTGAAAGCTCAACATGAACCTCCAATCCAATAATTATCTCATATTCCATACCAATTTCCACCTCAAATCCTTGCCCTGTTTTTATGAAACTCAGTATTTTGCTCAAAAGTGTATCCTACGCGCAGCAAAGTACTTTCGTCAAAGGGCTTTCCTATCAGCTGCATCCCTATGGGAAGGTGATTAGCGTCAAACCCGCAGGGTACTGTAAGTGCCGGAAGGCCTGCTATATTTACCGACACCGTATATATATCCCCAAGATACATTTCAAGAGGTTTTTCTTTTTTCTCCCCAATTTTATAAGCAGTGGCAGGGACTGTAGGACCAAGCAGAACATCGCACTTTTTAAACACCTCATCAAAGGAGTTCTTAATCAACGTCCTTACCTGAAGCGCTTTTTTGTAATATTCGTCATAATAACCTGAGCTCAGTGCATATGTTCCAAGCAAAATCCTTCTCTTTACTTCGACCCCAAAACCTTCACTTCTTGATTTAATATACAAATCCAATAAATCTGTATACTTTTCGGCTCTGTATCCATACTTTATCCCGTCATATCTTGCAAGATTGGAGCTGGCTTCGGCAGATGAGATAATACAATAAACAGGAACAGCATACCAAGTCAATGGAAGAGAAACCTCTTCCAACAACGCCCCTAGCTCTTTTAAAGTCTCTGCCGCATCCAAAACAGCTTTTTTTACCTCGGGATTTGTCCTGTCTCCGATATATTCTTTAGGTATGCCGATTCTTATCCCTTTTACATCATTAATTAATGCCTTTGAATAATCGGGATATTTTACATTGGCAGAAGTAGAATCCATCGGATCATGACCGGTTATAGCATTTAGTACAATGGCGCAATCTGTCACATCCTTTGTCAGCGGTCCAATCTGATCCATGGAAGATGCAAAAGCCACCAAACCAAAACGTGAAACCGCACCGTAAGTTGGCTTCATTCCCACAATGCCGCAAAAGGAAGCAGGCTGTCTTATGGACCCACCTGTATCGGAGCCCAGGGCAAAACCCGCCATACCGGCAGCAACAGCCGCAGCCGAACCGCCGCTTGAGCCACCGGCAACCCTTTCAACATCCCATGGATTTCGAGTAATCTTAAAGTATGAATTTTCAGTAGATGCCCCCATAGCAAATTCATCCATATTGAGTTTGCCTAAAAGCACCGTATCCTCATTATAAAGCTTTTTCGAAACCGTTGCATCATAGGGCGGTATAAAATTATCCAGCATTTTCGAGGCACAAGTTGTTTTTACATTCTCGGTACAAATATTGTCCTTTAATGCCATGGGAATACCTGCAAGAAGTGATTTTACTTCACCTTTATCAATCCTCTCTTGCACTTCTTTAGCCCTTTTTAGCGCCTCATCCCCAAGAACTGTTATGTAACTTTGAACTTTTGTCTCAACCGCATTTATTCTATCAAGTACTGACTGCGTAAGCTCTACAGCACTGACCTTTTTACTTCTTATGAGATCACTCATCTCGTGAACCGTAAGCTGGTAAAGTTCCACTATATGCCCTCCCCATCTTTTGTCTGCGTGCTCAAAAACACATCTATTCAACCACCTTGGGCACCTTAAAACATCCGTTCTCTTTTGACGGAGCATTCATCAGCATTTTGTCTTTTGGGTATGAATCTAAGACTTCATCGTCTCTGAAAACATTATTTATCGGTATGACATGATCTGTTGGAGCAATTTCGGATGTATCCAGTTCATTTAATTTGTCTACATAGGAAATAATATTTTCCATGTCTCTAATAAACTTTTCCTTTTCTTCTTCAGTGAGTTTCAGCCTTGCAAGGTTTGCAACATATTCTATCGTTTCTTTGGTAACTTTCATGTAAATTCCCTTCCTAATAGTGAACAATAACCAAAATAGCCGCCTTGCAGCATGAAATTTTTCATATACCGCATTGTGCAAGCTTCAGAAATAAACAACAACACCATTGATTATTATATAAAATGGTCAATAATGCGTCAATTATCAATACCCTATAGTTCCAAACGCTATTTCTATTATTTCCAATAACACGGAGTTTTAAATCATAAAAGCAATAAATGCTCGGGACATCAAGTCCCTTCGCTTTTGCCTCTTTCATTTCATTCCAAGAGGCAAACAAAAAGCGGCCTTAAAAAGACCGCCAATTTCTTCATCTGCACCTTTCAAGCAGATTCATTATCACAATCCCCAATTCTTCGTCGCTGACATCATTCTTAAGAACCTTTTCATAGCCTCTAAAATTAAAACTGTATGAACCGTCAGAACCTTTCTTGGTTGTATTAAGTACGAGGCCAAGCTCTTCTTTGTAGTAAATGGAGATGTTTCTTTTCCCTTCTGAAAATTCATTCCATGACTTGCATTTAAGCTTGTTCATAAGCTGATTGTCGGAATGAATTATCTTGCCGTTACACGTAGCCATAGAAGACCTTACCAGCCCACCAAGTTCCAAAGGCTTGTATGGTGCCTTTAAAAACATAGGACCTTCCACAGCTATTCCGATGCCATGTTTGTCTCTTGCGTAAGGAATTACAGTCACATTGTTGTCCTCATCGAAAAACACACAAACATTGCCGTAATCAATACTCTTCGTATTAATTGCTTTTTTACGCTTATTTTTCCTTTTAATGGCCATCAGGATAAATACGAGCATTAGTATAAGTACTATTGCAAAACAATAGAACAGATAAACCAAAAATCTGTCTTCCATATCCAAAACACCCTATTTCCTGACCTTAAAAGCCTAGTGCGACCCAAATAGCACTCATGTACCGCACTTCACCGCAATTACCATTAAAAGTTTTTTCATCATCGTGTTTAATGTGTTTTTCGATTTTCTTTCCCTCTAGGTTGCACCTAATACCAGTTTTCAACATATGTACCCCCCTAATAATAATTGATTTTATATATTAAAAAAATTATATACACTTTGAAATCTCTCTATATATTAACGCACATAAATGTATATCTTACTCTATCATTTGTCTGAATCTTTCCTCATCAATTATTTCAATCCCCAGCTCTTTTGCCTTTTCAAGCTTGCTGCCCGCATCCTCGCCGGCTAATACATAATCAGTCTTTTTAGATACGCTTCCCGAAGTCTTTCCTCCAAAACTTTTTATAATTTCTTCCGCTTCTTTTCGAGTAAAGCTTGGAAGAGTGCCGGTAAGCACAAAGGTTTTTCCCTCAAACCTGTTGTCTTTAATTTTCTTTTTACCAAAACTTATAGTATTTACTCCGGCAGCTTTGAGCTTTTCTATAATATCCCTGTTTTGCTTCTGGCTGAAAAACTGTTCAACACTTCTTGCCATCTTGTCTCCGAATTCGGGTATTGCCACAATGTTTTCTGCCGATGCATTCATAATAGCATCAATTGATTCGAAATTTTCACTCAAAAGTTGTGCTGCCCGAAGTCCTATGTGTCTAATTCCAAAGCCGAATATCAGCCTGTCGATATTGTTCTTTTTTGATTTTTCTATCGAAGCAAGAAGATTTTCAACCGACTTCTTACCCATTCTTTCCATTGTAACAAGGGTTTCTTTTTCTTTATGCAAATAATACAAATCCGCTATTCCTTTTATAAGCCTTTTTCCAGAAGAACCTCAATAATCGCAGGTCCAAGACCTTCTATATTCATTGCATCCCTTGACGCAAAATGAACTATCTTTCTGTAAAGCTGGGCAGAACATTCTATGCCGGTACATCTGTATGCAGCTTCCCCTTCCTCTCTCACTACATATGCGCCGCATACAGGACATTGAGAAGGCATACTAAACTCGACTTCGTTTCCGCTGCGCTTTTCAAAAACCACATCCACAACCTCGGGAATTATGTCCCCTGCCTTTCTTATACGTACCGTATCACCTATTCTAATATCCTTTTCTTTTATATATCCATGTTGTGAAGTGTTGCTCTGCTCACGGTGGAACCTGCAAGTCGAACCGAGTCAAAAACGGCAATTGGCGTCAGCACCCCTGTTCTTCCTACGTTTACCGATATCTGTTTAACGATAGTCTCTTTGATCTCTGCAGGATATTTATAGGCCACCGCCCATCTCGGAGCCTTGATTGTAGAACCCAAAAGCTCCCTCTGCCTCAAGGAGTTTACTTTAACCACTGCACCGTCAATTTCAAAATCCATGTCTCCCCTCTCTTCACCAATGCGGTTTATTTCCTCCCAAACAGCATTTATACCTTGGCATACCTTGTACCCCGGGCTTACTTTAAACCCAAGCTCTTTTAGAAACTCAAGAGTTTCGGAATGGGTCTCAAAGCTTTCACCCTCAATTCTTTGTATATTAAAAATAAAAATATCAAGCTTTCTTTGACTGGTCACTTTCGGATCCAACTGTCTTAATGAGCCGGCCGCGGCATTTCTGGGATTCGCAAAGAGCTGTTGGCCTGCTGCTTCCTGCTCCTCATTTATTTTAATAAAATCCTTTTTGGAAATAAATACTTCGCCCCTTACCTCAAGTAAAGGCAAATCCTTCTTTAGTCTCAAAGGTATTGATTTAACGGTTTTGAGATTCTGCGTCACATCTTCTCCAACCAAACCGTCGCCTCGGGTCGCCCCCCTTATAAATATACCGTTTTCGTAAACCAGGGAAACCGACAAACCGTCAATTTTTTTCTCTACGACATACTCAACATTGTCTCCTATGCTTCCCTCATCCTTCTGTCAAATGCCAAAAGCTCTTCCCTGTTGAATACATCGGAAAGACTTTGCATCTGTACGGAATGTACCACTTTTTTGAACCCTTCCAGAGGCTTATCTCCAATCCTCTGCGTAGGAGAATCCGGAGTGACAAGGTCAGGTCTTTCCATTTCAAGTTTTTCAAGCTCCCTGTAAAGAGCATCATATTCAAAATCACTTATTTCCGGTGCATCCTCCACATAATACTTATGGCTGTGATAGTTTAGAATCTCTCGTAGCTCAAGTATTCTTTTCTCTATGTCCACTTGTTTTTTCCCTCCATTAAACAACCGTATATTCTCATATCTTATCCCTTGTAGCAATCAATACTATATAATTTAATACCGTCTGATTCCATGCAATCGTTCTTATGCTTAAATCAACATTACCTTCTTCTGGCTTTAGTCATTTTCAAAACCACCGCATTTAGCACCAAAACCGAAATCGCAATCCAGACTATTGCCCACAGCAATTCCGGCAATCTTGTAATACTTCTCAATCTTGCTATATCCAAAGGAATACCTGCGTTCCATCCCTTTACAATCGAAAAATGCTGATTAATCTTAAACAATACAGTATCGACCAACGTCTCATAAATAATATATGCAATGGAAGACATTGCTACTACATCAATTACAATTTCTTCTATCACATCTCTCTGAATCATATAAAGAAGAATCGCAATTGCTGTGAATATCGCAGCATATAAAACAGTCCCCCGTAAAGCCGGAACACTTACGGAAATAAAAAGATATATAATTGCCAGACTCCCCAGGAGATATTTTTTTGCACTCGTCCTTTTCAAAAACATAATCAACACAAAAAACAACATACTACCCAAATAACCGCCATTGGATATCACAAAAGACGGAAACCATCCTTGTGCACTAACCATTGTATCCCCCATTGACCCAAATACGACTTTGAAAGCGTTCGAGCCATAACCGAAAAGAAACGCCGCAATAGCATGTCCTACCTTGTGAAAGAACGCGGATAGAATCCTAAACGGTTTTAGTACAATCTGATTCCACAGCAAAACAACAGCAATAAGAATCATCAGATATTTCCATATAGTTTTCATATTCACCTCATATAAAATTTTATATGTTTTTAAATAAATGCAAAATAAACCGTATTATCATATTAATAATGTAATGATTTATTTGCCAAGCTTACACCTAAAATTATACCTATAGAAAATAAAAAAGGAAAGAGATTTCCCTTTCTTTTTTTGATTTGGCCTCTTGGAATGAAATGAAAGAGGCAAAAGCGAAGGGACTCGATGTCCCGAGCTTTTACTAATTGGATTCATTTATGAAATTCTATTAATAACTCTTTTTTAAAAAGCTAACCAATTATAATCATTAATCTACTATTATTGTATAAGTTCCGTTTTCATCTACAACGGCCCCCATCTCGTCAAGTGCCTTCATAACCGCATTGGCCAGAGCCTGGGCAGCCTTCTTCCTAAACGAATCATCAGACAGCTTCGCCCTGTCCGACGGATTGGAAATATAGGCAATTTCGGCTATTACTGCCGGCATCACAGTTTTTCTTAATACTGCCAGATTGGGCCTTTCAATTATACCGTTATCCACAGTACCAAGGGTCTTTACCAATTCTTTCTGAACAATTACGGCAAGTTTTTTGCCATCCATTTTACTATATTTAGGATTCGCAGGAGGACAGTAAAGAGTCTCCGTGCCCCGGTAGTCGGAATTATCGGGCATGGAGTTGCTGTGTACACTAATAAAAAGCGTGGCATCAAGCTTGTTTGCAAGGTCAACTCTTGGATCAAGGTCAACAAAAACATCGGTTTTCCTGGTATATACTACATTGACCCCCAACTCCTCTAAAAGTTTTCCCAGCTTTAATGATATATCCAGATTTATATCCTTTTCATAAAGAGTTCCATTATAGGCTCCCAGATCTTCTCCCCCATGACCCGGTCTATTACCACTATTACCTCTTTAGGTATAGCTTCATCTGTATTGCGTGTCCCATCTGCATTGTCGTTATTGTCAATCACTTTATTGCCATCGCCTGTTAAATAATCGTTACCGCCTTCGGATCCCCGGGACATAACTTGGTTCTTTATACCAATTCCGGCTGCCGCCAGAATTGCAATCCCCAATACCAAAACGATTATCCTCATTTTTGGCGGAATACGCAAATACAACTTTCGCACCTTTATAAGAAAACCCATTGTGTTCATAATCTTCCCCACTTATAACCTTTGATATTGAAAATCATACTATCAAAATATATGTAAGTCAAATCAATAAGCTTGATAATTTATCCTGAAAAAGCAAAAACTGCTTTTATACTTAAGACAACGCAGAGTTGTAATATGCAACTCATAAATTATGTTGTCTATATTATCGTATAAAAACAGTTTTATTACAATGTAAATTTTATTGGAAACAGTCTAATTTTTACTGGACATATCTGTTTACATCGTTTAATGTAATTCCCTGATGAAGCGCAATATTGAGCCCGTTTGCAATTACCTTTGCAATTCTGTCCACAACATCGTCAATCTCTTTTGGAGTCACCACCAGATTTCCGACATAAGGCTGCAACACCTCTTGTATCAACTGGTATTTCTCATTTTTGTCAATATTTTTAAGCAGGTTGTAAAAATGCGCATCATCTTTTGCTTCTTTTATAAGGTTATCAATAACCAGGTCAATCGTGTCATTTGCCATGGTTGCTGCATCCACTACTGTCGGAACACCAATTGCAATAACCGGCACTCCCAAAGTTTCTCTGGAAAGCTCCATTCTTTTATTGCCTACTCCAGACCCCGGAGCAATTCCGGTATCTGCAATCTGAATAGTGGTATTCACTCTCTCCATTTTTCTGGAAGCCAAAGCATCTATTGCAATTACTATATCGGGCCTAACCCTGTCCACAATACCTCTTACAATCTCACCCGTCTCAATACCGGTAATACCTAATACACCGGGCGATACTGCACACACCGGTCTTACGCCTTTGTCAACCTGTTCGGGAACATATTCAAGCAAATGCCTTGTAACCATAAGTCCCGAAACAGCTTTCGGGCCTAATGCATCCGGTGTAACATTCCAGTTACCCAACCCTATAACCAGAATTGTTGAGTCGTCTCTAAGATTCAATATACGTGTCAATTCCTTGGCAAGAGCCTTGCAGGTCTCCTCGTACAATTCCTGGTCATTTTCTTTCAATCTGGGCACCTCAAGGGTGATATAATTCCCCATCGGCTTTCCGATAGCCGCCTCGCCGGTAGGAGATGTTACCTTCACTCTGGTTATCTTTATATCTTCCGTACCGTCATTTTCGATATCAACCCCAGGCGGTCCCTTCTTTCTTCTCTAAACTCGTTTTCCTTTAACAGTTCATGAGCTTCCAAGACAAGATCCGTTCTTATACTCTTTCTCACCCTATAATCCTCCCTTACCTATTTTGCCAAGTAAAATATTTTCGAATGTCTCACATAAGCTTTATTTTTCCTCAATAGCAAATAATAAATACCTGTATTTTAATTTTCAGCGCATTAATGTACTTTTTGTCCACTCTGTCTATATTTATGCAAAAAATGTGATTTTGGCCTTGCATTTTGATTTATAACGTGTTAAAATACTCTTTGTCGAATAACTCGCAGGAGGTGAAGAGGTTGCCAAATATTAAGTCTGCTATTAAAAGAGTACGTGTTGCAAAGACTAAGACTCTTAAAAACAGTATTAGAAAATCAGTACTTAGAACTAATATAAAGAAATGCAAACAAGCTATTGCAAGCAATGATTCCAACGCTGCAGAAGCTCTTAGAGTTGCAATAAAGACTATAGATAAAGCAGCAGCAAAGAACATCATTCATAAAAACACCGCTGCGAGAAGAAAATCAAAGCTTGCTAAGGCATTAAATGCTGCCGCTAAATAAAAAACGTACTGGAAAGTACGTTTTTCTACTTAAAGCCTGATTTTAAAAGCTCACGGGTTATCTCCCCGGAGCTTTTTTACATCTCCTTTTATTCGGCTGCCAAATTACAAATTAGTATTTCCACAGCCGTTCTGTCGTTTATCTTTCCCGTTTTTATTGAAAGATCCAAATCAAGGGCTTCTTGTACTGCACTTTTCAGTTTCTCCAGCGAAAAGCACTTGGACTGCCGGATCATTTTCTTTATGGCATAAGGGTTCAAACCCATCTTAGAACACACTTCCTTCTCATCCATACCTTTGCTAAATAAAAGCTTTAGCTCCAATAATTGCTTCAGTTGTTTTGCTATCATAAATAAAATCTTGGGCAGAGGCTCCTTTAAAATAATCATGTCGTTTAAAAGCTTCAAAGCCAAATCAAGCTTTCTTTCCGCTATAGCGTCAATCAAATCAAATATTCTGCTTTTTATTGACTTTGTGCAAACCTTTTTTATATCTTCAACGGTGACTTTCTGTCTTTCACCCAGATAAAGAACAACCTTGTTTATTTCGTTTAATATTTCAGCCATCCCATCTTCACATATATCTATAAGGTATGATGCGTACTTACATCAATCGTCTTGCCGTAGGACCCGAAAACTTTAACAGCCCATTTAACAAGTTCGTGAGGCTTTTGAAAAGGAAATTCCACCATCAAACCATATTTCTTGACAGCGCCTACAATTTTCAGTCTTTTGTCAATATCCTCCTCGTAAAAAACCAAACATATATAATCGGGTATATTTTGCAAATATTCAACCAGTTCATCATTCTTATTTTCTTTAGAGGAGTTTGACCTTTTAGAATTAAACAACTCCGATTTTTTTACAACAACCAGTTTTCTCTCTGCGAAAAACGGCATTGTCTCACAGGCTTCAACAATCTTTGAAGCTTCTGTCTTTCCCTCTATTACTACTTTGTTTAGACCCGTCCTATCATCTCTTAGAATTATTTCTTCAATTTTGCCCAGATAGAATTTCTTCAGGTATTCTTCCTCACCGTAAAAAAGATAGAGCTTTCCTAGACTTTCGTTTTTTATTTCCAGTTTTAATTTATCTATACTCATTTTAATCTCCCAAGGTCTTTGAAATTCGCCAACAACATAGATTATATATTTACTGAAATATTTCTTCAAGCCTGCTTCAAATTATAATTTACTATTTTCGAAATATTTTCGTAAAAATTCTCTTGACTTATATCCGGATTTCAATTATACTATTCATTGCCGTCAGAAAAAGCCTTGAGAAATATGGAATTCATTGTTTTGTCAGGCTTGGTTTTATGCGGGCCTTTAGCTCAGTTGGTTAGAGCAACCGGCTCATAACCGGTTGGTCCGGGGTTCGAGTCCCTGAAGGCCCACCAACACAAAATATTTTGCCCAGATAGCTCAGTTGGTAGAGCAGAGGACTGAAAATCCTCGTGTCGCTGGTTCGATTCCGGCTCTGGGCACCATAATGTATAGTAGGATTATTTAGCAAGTATCACCGATTAGTTTTACAAAATAATATTATATATGGAGGGGTTCCCGAGTGGCCAAAGGGGGCAGACTGTAAATCTGTTGTCTCTGACTTCGATGGTTCGAATCCATCTCCCTCCACCAAAATGTTAGAGTAAATACTCTAACCATTTCTTATATTTGTCCTTGTTTTTTGATATTCCTTTATTCTTGTCAAGCTTTGATAGAATTAACAATTTCCTTAAACTTATTGCCTCTCTCTTCAAAACTTTTAAACATATCAAAGCTGGCACTTGCCGGAGACAAAATTATTGTGTCCCCTAAGGAAGCAAATCGATAAGCTGTCTGAACGGCTTCATCAAGGGAACCGCACCTGTAAACCGGAATATCGGTGCCTTTTCCCGTTCTTTCAGTTTCATCCTTTAATGCCTTTTCAATCTTTGGAGCTGTCTGCCCTATTAAGACAAGACACTTTACTTTTTCTGCAATTACCGGTCCTAAAGCATCATAAGGTATTTTTTTATCATAGCCGCCGGCAATTAAGATCACTTTATCTTTAAAGGAATTCAACCCTGCAATCGTTCTCGTGGGACTGCTTGCTATAGAGTCATTATAAAATTTTATACCGTTTAGCTCCCTTACAAGCTCAATCCGGTGCTCAACTCCGGTAAAGGTGGTGGCAACCTTTTTTATAACATCCCTGTCAACACAGTCTATTACTGCAGCAGTAGCCGCAAGGAAATTTTCAATGTTATGGACTCCCGGAATAACAATATCATCAGCTTTAACAATCTCAGTTACCGATTCGCCATCTTTAAAAATCAGCATATTGTCCTTTAGCATTGCGCCCTTCTCAAGACTGGCTTTTCTGCTGAAATAGACTACATCCCCCTGTGCCTCATTTGCAAATCCGCGGGTAATATCGTTGTCAAAATTAATTACCAGCTTATCCTCTGCCGACTGGTGCTTAAAAATATTCTTTTTGGCAAATACATACTCGTCCATGGACTTATGTACATCCAAGTGATTGGGCGAAACATTTGTCACAACTGCTATATGAGGGCTCTCGGTCATGGTGTGCAACTGAAAACTGCTCAGCTCCAGCACAACCTTATCCGTATCCTTTATTTCATCAATTTTGCTTAGTAAAGGTATGCCTATATTTCCACCCAGCCAGCAATTATAGCCCTGCTCCTTTAGCATATTATATATAAGCGTGGTAGTTGTGGTCTTCCCATCACTGCCCGTCACGGCAAAAATTTGCGCCGGACAAAGCTCAAAAAAGACTTCCATCTCCGAGGTTATCTCAGTTCCTTCCTCCTTTGCGGCCAAAATCTGTGGGATATCATACCTCATACCCGGAGTCCTGAACAGTATGTCAAAACCTTTTAAATTATCGAGATAACCTTCGCCAAGACTATATTTAATATCCATACCTTTAAACGCTTCCAATGTAGGCTTAAGCCTAGTTTCGTCCGATTTGTCAAAGGCCGTTATATCTGCTCCAAGTTTGTACAGATACGAAATTAACGGTGTGTGGCTGATTCCTATGCCCAGCACAGCAACTTTCTTATTTTTTATTTTCTTTTTAAAATCATTCAACTTGCTGTTCAAAATATTTCCTCCAATTTTTACTTCAAGTATATTATATGGTCAAAACCCATATAAGATTATAAATCAAAGTAACTTTAACTCAATTTTTTATATAAAGCAATATTAAAACCTTCTTCGATTATTGCGGTACATATAATGCATTAAAGTCTTGTCAAATTTTCTAACCCACTTCTCCGAACCGATTTTTTTAGAAAATTCTATGCACTGTCTTAAAAAGACCTCTTCACTTTTTATCTTGCTGTTTATCATTCTTTCTCGTATTGACATGAAAGTACCGTATCTATCGTAAAGGATGATATTCTCCCGACATATCATATACAAAAATGTTCCCACCATCTCATCCTTATATAGTATTTCCTCAAATATTTCCGGAGTATAATTTAAAACATTGACATTTAGATATTTCTCTTTTAAAAGTTCCAACTTGACAGTTTCATTAAATAATATAAATTTATCGAGGGAAGTATCATTATTTGATAAGATCAGAAATTCATATACACTTTGCGAAGTATTGTCTCCCTTTGCCCTGGCCCCATACAAAACAATACTCATTAATTTTACATCAACTCTTTCCGAACACTGTTCCATTATGTCTAAAATGCGTTTTAAGCCTCTGTCATTTGCAAGACTTAAGCTTCTCATTAAAATGCCCTCCCCATAGTAATCAACCTTCGGATTCTAATTATATAATTGCATAAATAGTATAATGGACAACTATAAGATATTTAGCAGCAAAAAACACAAAAAACCGGGTACAGCTATCTTAAATCTTTGCATATCTTGTTTTATGTTAAGTAAGTACAGTAATTTTTTATTATCTCATTGGAACAATTTACTGTATTCGACAGTTACAATATTACCACATTTTTTAGCCTATGCCTAGACTTTTTTTAATTTTATAAAAAAATATAAAAATTTCTTCTTGCATAATTACGATTTTTAATGTACAATATTTATTGCACTTACGAATGCGAGGATGGCGGAACTGGCAGACGCGCTAGATTCAGGTTCTAGTGGCCGCAAGGTTGTGAGGGTTCAAATCCCTTTCCTCGCACCAAATAAAGTTTTATAATTTACAAAAGGAGTAGCCGATTGCTACTCCTTTTACCGTTTATATCAAAAAATGCACAAACACAAAATACCAAAACAAAAAGGAGCCTGCTACAGCTCCAGTATAGAAGATTAAATCTATATAAAAGGTTTTCACTGGTTATATAAATATTACCTCATAAATATTAAAAACATATGAATAATTTATTAATAATTTATAAACTTTAATTAATAAATTTAATATTACTACTACATATCAATCTTAAATATGGACATAGTTTCATTAAGCTCCTGTGCCATTTTGTTTAGCTGATCTGCATACTCCAACAGTTCTTCGGCTCCCATCAGTTGTTCCTGGGAATTGGAAGATGCATTCTGTGACGTTGCAGCTGCTGCCTCAGACAAAACAGCAACACTGCCTAATGCATTCTTTACCATCTCATTTAATGACACAATTTCCTTCATTGAATCATGCACATTATTTATTTGCTCGGAAATATCCGCCATGCCTTCCCGTATGGTCTTAAATGCATTGTCCGTCTGAATCACCGATTCCAACTGTTGGCTGATTATATGACTGGTGCTGTTGGCATAATCCACTGTGGACTCAGTTTTTTGCTGAATAGTGTTCAATATGTCGTTTATTATATTGGATGCATCCTTTGTACGATTTGCAAGTTTTTTTACTTCTGAAGCCACCACAGCAAATCCTTTTCCCGCTTCTCCTGCTCTGGCTGCCTCAATAGTAGCATTTAACGCTAGTAGTTTTGTTTGCCCGGATATATCCATAATCATCTTTATAATCTTCTTTATTTCCTTCATGTCTTTATTTAACGATGTAATATCATAAATTATCTTGTTTGTTACCTCTTTAGTCTCTATCGATTTGTTTTTCAGTTCTTCAACAACAACAAGAGCGTTCTCACTCAACATGTGGGTATTATTCGCGATATCGGATACAACAGTGGTTTTACATTCAACTTCTTTTACTCCGTCATACAGCTTATCTATGCAACCAACGGCATCTGAAATATCCTCTGCCTGCTTTGCCGAACCTTTTGCTATCTCCTCCATAGTGGAAGCAATATTCGATGTTAGACTTCTGGACCTGTTTGCAGACAGCTTAATTTTCTGCGAACTGTCTAATACATGGATTGATGATTCATTGCCTTTTAATACTACCTTCCTTATGTTTTCAATCATATCATTAAAGTTGTTTATAACAACGCTGATTTCATCCTTGTTATTGTCGGTCTCATCAACAGTAAGACATCCGTCCCTGTTTTTCTTCATCAATTCCACAAGCTTTTGCAAAGGAGATGAAATACTCCGGGTTATTATGAATGACAGCAAAACAGTAATTAAAAAGCAAACTAAAAAGACAAAAATTATCGTTGATAAAAGATTGCTCGACTCTCTATTAAGATATGAATACGGGATATTGCTAATCAGATACAATCCAAATTTGCTCAGGTATGTGAACGTGATATGGCAGTTTTCATTGTTTATGTTTGCCGGAAAAGAATATATTTCTTTATCTTTGCTTATTGTCAAATTATTGATAAATTCCTCATTTTCAAACCTAACACCTATGGGAATTTCATTGTTATTGCTTGATACTACTATACCTTCTTCATTCATTATAAAAATACCGGTTTCTTCTCCTAAATCAACCTCTCTGTATTGATTTAATAAAAAATCCTCTCCCAACATAAAAATAATATATCCCAGTTTTTTTCCCGTTCTGACGGAAATGATTTTTTTAGTAATCATCGGGTAGCAATTCTTTTCACCCTCTTCATTTTTCGAAATATAAAAGCTGAAATTATTAATCTGACTTGAGTTCTCAATATCTTCAATAATTTTATCCGTATCCATGTCCGTAATTATATTGTTATTACCATAAAACACTTCAATTTCATCGTTAACTACAACTTTCATCAGCTCAATTCTATTACCCAAAGTCCCTATCATCTGGCCATATAGCTTCCACATCGTTAATCAGCTTTCTTCTGGAATATAAATCCATACCAGGTTCTCTCATTTTAACCAAAACATCTTGAAAATAAGACCTCTCGGAAGAAAAATCATTCAGGAATTTCCCATACTTGTCCATTTCCCTTTCCAATATGCCACCCAGCTGATTTGTTATCTGTATTGAATAAGTACTGATTTTCGATTTCATAGCTTCGCTGGATTTGCTGTAGGACAGATAACCGGTAATAAGCAAAAGTATCAGGGCAATTGAAGTAAAAGATATAAAAAGCCTTGTCTGTATACTAATGCTCCTTAAAGGCATACTTAAAAAATCAAGTATTTTTTCGACATTTTTATTTCCCTTTTCGCTATTCGTATTATTAATTTTTTGCCAAGTGTCATACCCATCCTTTAGCTTTTTCTTTAAACTAACAATCATTTTATTGCAAAATTCCATACTTCCTTTAAACCAATCCGGTAAACGCTTTATGAAATTCATAAAATTGCCTCCTACATAATTAAGGTGGAAGTATCAAGTTTATTAAACCGCTTGTATCAATTTACTTTTAATATTCGGAATCAATAGCCCTCTGGGCTTCATCCTTAAAATCTTTTATAAAAATTTCCGCAGGAACGTTTTTATCTATTATTTCACCGGTCACCTTTTTGAAAAGCAGGTTATCAAATGTAGGATATCCCTGGTGCATCGACACTTTGCCTTTTTCAAGCATCTTTCTGACTGTAGCTTTCTCTTCAGTACTGTCTAAAAATTCCGCAATCCAATACTCGAAACCCACCATGTCATTATAAAATGGGAATATTTCCTCAAAAACCTTAGCTACCTCTTTAGGATGCTTGGCATATTTGGGCATTACATATATTTTACATTCCTGCTGAACAGGAACAATGTAATCGGAAGCTTTAGGCCCTTTAGGCAAAAATACAAAACCAAAATCATCTTTCATTGCAGTTTTTAAATCCTGTCCGTCCCATCCTTGTCCGAAAAACATGGCAACATTGCCTTTTGAAAATTCCCGAGGAGCTTCATACCAGTCAGTCGAATCCATAACAGGAGCCACAACCTTATACTTATTGTGCAAATCCCCAAAAAACTGAAGGGCTTCAATGGCATTCGGGTCATCAAGAGCAAAAGTAGCTTTTCCGTAATCATCAATATTTATTATATTGGCATTATTGGATAAAACAAGGGCAGCATACAGATTATGACCTTGAATTACCAATCCCCACCGGTCATTTTGTCCGTCTCCATCCTCATCCCCTGTTGCTTTTTGCGCTATTTCAAGGAATTTTTCCCATGTCCATTCCCCGTTCTCCTGAAGTACATACGGGTCAGGCAATCCCAGCCTGTCAAACAACACCTTGTTGTAATAAATGCCCGATATATTCCAAGAAGCATTGGTAAATCCGTATTGCTTTCCTGCATACCTTCCTGTTTGTTTAATTATAGACGGCCATTTGGGATGATTAAAGTTAAAATAGTCGTCCACCGGAATTATAAGGTCCGATTCGGCAAACACAGGAAGTGCCTTTGTCATTTCAAATAGAATAATATCGGCTATCGGCTCTCCCGATAATACCGATGAAGTAAATTTACTTACAATCTGATCCCATGCAATGGTTACATATTCAATCTTGCAATTAAATTTCTCTTCAGCAGCCCTGTGACGCTCAATACTCATTCTATCCTTTGGACTTCCATCCCACCATTGAGCAATCTTAACGGTATAACCGTTTAGGTCAATCTCTCGTCGGGGAGTACTAAAAACTACTTGGGGCTCTGTATTTTCCTCTGCACTGGCAGGTTTTTTAGTGCACCCGGTAAAAAAAGCGGCAAGCAACAAAACCGAAAGAACCAATAACAACATCTTAATCGTTATGTTTTTCATATGTTTTTCCTCCTTTTCGGAATAGTAAAAAACAATGAAGCAACATGTAAATATCTATCCGAAATCAAATTATTCTTCAGCAGTATAAATCAAGAGATATAAAAAGAAAATCAATTAAATTAGGAAATGTCGTTTTGAAAAACAGAATTTTACAAAACTATATATTTTATTATACCATATTTATTCGATCCATTCAATAAAATTCTTTAATCAAAATTCTTTGAACTTGACACATTCTCCTCTACATGCTTTGTACAATAAAAGCTCGGGGCATCAAGTCCTTTCGCTTTTGCCTCTTTCATTTCATTCCAAGAGGCCTAATAACAACAGACACCCGGTTTCGATATGTCCCCTGTCAAGTAGACAGGTTTAATATCTAAATTAGGTGTCTGTTTATAACTTTAATTATTATAATTTGCCCTAGTTTTGAATAAAATTCTTTATTCTGTTGCTGTCTAAAGCCTTACCCAGTTCGTTTTCTATTTCCAGTGCGGTATTAAATATATATGTCAAATTAGATTGAAATCGGGAATATTCGCTTTTCATAGGAAGTACAGACTTGAAAGATGTGGCAAAAATCTGGATAATTGTCATGCATATCTTGAGCTTAAGTATTCCAATGTATGTATTTACCGGTTTTGCTATAGTCTCCTTTTTTATTCTTACATCTTCATTGGCAGGAAGAAAATCTCCCAATTTCTGTACCATCTTATACATCTTTAGTCTGATATTTTCATTTAAAATCCAAGGGGTAGTATCCCCAGGCTTTCCGAATAAATGCTTTGTCTCGCTGTTAACCTGCTTAATCTCTTCCATTAACATATGCACAATATTCCCCAGATTCTCCAAATACCGGTCAACATCTGTGATGCTGTCCAACTCGTTAATGCTCCTGCAAAGTTCATTGTTACAGATAGCCTCCGTAAAACCGCCAGTGAGCAGTTCTCCATTAGTATTAAACAATCCTTCCATTTTTCCCTCCCTTCTGGCGTTTTTGACATTTGCAAATTATAAAATTTATTATGTCAAAAGCACCAAAAAAAAAATTACTTTAATATCTATTGTTAATTAAATATTGTTTTACATAAAATAATCAAATTAATTATATCATATTTATCGTTATA
>NZ_BAVR01000008.1 GCF_000521465.1 Acetivibrio straminisolvens JCM 21531 | reverse complement strand
TTTATCAAGCTATATTACTGAAAGATGAATATGAATATGCATATTAAGCGATAAATGAGCCATGTGAAATCAAAACCACCCATAAAACGAGTGGTTTTGATTTCAGGGCAATGACCGCCGCTTTGCACTGCCTAACGGTATGTCATCAGCAGCAAATTTCCATGTCATTCACATAGATAATGCACAAATTGTATCAACGGATTCCTGAGAATGGAAACGAATACCCCCTTTTACCGGTCCTCACGCATTGTTATGATGGATGCGGAAACCGTTGAATATCTTTGTGATTCCGTTGTCCATTGCATTGCTATGCTACCATAAAAATAATTCTTCTATCTCTACTCCGGCTTTTTGCAGAAACCTAAGGATGTCATCTCCGTAGTCGAGTACTATTAATCCTGAGATTGATGAGTCTATTAAAGTTTGACATATCGGAGCGGCAATCTCTCCAAAAATAAGATTTAGAATACGATATCCCGTGCCGGTATTAAGCATGCTTTTTCCCACTTCTACTGCAACGGTTGATAATGCTGTACCTACGCTTTGGGATTTGCCAAGCTCCTTTGCCGCTTTTGCAAATAATAGTTCAGGGTTATCAATGCTGGGTTTATTATTAAAGAATGCTTTCGAATCTATAAGCCAGCCGTTATTAAAAGCTTAAGTTCCCAGACTGAAGAAAAATCCGGTTATGGCACCGGTCAGGGCACCTTTCCAGACCTTTTCCCATATTTTACTTCCAGTTCCCGCTCCTCCTGCAAAACCTGCTGCAAGTCCCATTGCACTTCCGTGAACCGCACCGGAAAGAGTTCCGCTCAGAAGTGTCGCTCCAAGGCCATTACCCATTAGGCAGTTATACCGGCACCTATTGCAGCACCGGCAAGAGCTGCGGCACCTCCAAGGGCCATACCGGAAAGCACTCCCAGTAATATATCTCCTCCGGCTTTACTTGCCGCAATACCACCTACGACACCTCCAATTGCCATTCCTGCTCCCACTGCTACCAGTGCTCCTACGCCGATAAGACCTGCTCCGAAGGTCACTACGCTGATTACAACAACTGCAACTACAGCAACTGCCGCAGCAATAACCTTCCAATTTTCCTTGAACCAATCACCTATCTCCTTCCAGAAGTGACCGGTGGGATCGGTATATTTCAAAGGGTTATTCAGAACATAGCTGTAGCGGTTCCATGCCATCGGATTATACAAATCCGGTACGATTGTGTCCGGGGTAATAAACCGTGCTATTTTGGGGCAGTAGTATCTTGAGGACATATACAAAAGCCCCGTAAAGAAATCATATTCATTGCCGGAAAAGAGTATTCTTACTTCTTTGGCGCCTACTGCTACGATATTTTCAATAATTGCACCAAAAGGATCATAGTAAACGCTCTGCAGTATGCTGCCATCTGCAGCGGTTACTTTTGAAGTGCTTCCAAGGTGGTTGTGATGGAGATACACCGTTGCTCCGTTATCTTCCCGAACTCTTGCTATGCATAGGTTTCCGTCAAATATCAAAATGTACATGATATTATCTTCAATGTATATCATTTCATCCGGAGTAAGTATTTCGGTGGTTTTGTCGGGACCTTTGTAACTTAGTGCAATCCTTCGCCCTTGATGGTCATAAGTCATATCCACTCTCTCATTACCTCTGACTGCACTGATGAGCTTCCCTGATGAGTCATAACTGAATTCACCCATCGAAGATGAAATAAGCTGTCCGATTTCATTAAAATCAAACAAATCGTTTCCGGCCTTGCAAACATTGCCGTTGCTGTCGTACAAAAGCTCTCCGATATCCGACTTGAATGTAATATCCGAAAGATCATTGTATTCATAAGTCCATCTTAAACCGGATTTGGTAACGGCACCGGTGAGCCTGTAGAGATCATCATAACTGTAATCAGTGGAAATCTTTTCGTCCCGGGAATCGATTTTTACTATGTTTCCGACAAAGTCGTATTGATAAATAAATTCGTCAATCAGATTACCTTTGGAATCTTCTGTAACACTACTGATGAGACGCAAGTTTCTGTCGTCATAGGTATAAACGGTGCGTACTCCATTGTTATAATGAACCTCGGTTCGTTGTCCCCGGGCATTATAGCATATTCTGCTCACAAAACCCGGTATTGCCAGAAGCCTTCCTTCTCGGTCATACTCATAGAGTATTTTTCTTCTCCCGCTTCCGGGGGATAGGGCAGGATAGGTAATTGAGGAGAGTTGTCCGTCGGCTCTGTAGCTGTAGTCAAAGACAAGCTGACGGGAAGGAAGATATTTTGAAGAGATTGTCTTTTTTATTATCCTTCCAAGTTCGTCGTATTCATATATTTCCTCACCGCCCTGATGAACGACCCTGACAGCCCTTCCCAGTGTATAGTTTAAATTAGCGGACAGATCCTGGCAGGGATTGTTTGTATCATGATATGTGTATTGTGCTGTTTGTTCCGCTGTTTTTCCGTTCCTTATTTCTTTCAGACGTCCAAGGGAATCATAACTAAAAAGCACCTTGTCTCCCTTGCCGTTGCGTTTTTCCCTTACAATTCCCATGGCATCGTTAACAAACACGGACATTCCTGTCTGATCGCTTATAACTGCGACGGGATTCCCGCTTAAATCGTAGACAAAGGTTGTTTTACTTCCTTCAGGCCGGTAAACCCCAATCAAATCTCCTTTGATATCGTAAGTGTACTTTGTTGAGATAAAGCGATTGCTTAAATTTAAAGACACTTCACAAATTCTGCCTGTGGCATCGTAGACATTTTTTTGAGGTGTGCCGCTGTGAAGGGAGGAGCCTTCCTCTCTGTTATCCTCTTCATCGTATATATACACAGTGTTTCCGGAATACTCCATGCTCCTTACGGTACCGTCGGGGTTTGTGATCTTTAAGGGTCTTCCGAGAGCGTCATAGACCAGCTTGATGGAGTCAACGCTTTGAGGTTTTCGATAGTCCTTGCCGGCGGCAATAAAGGGAAGGAACTGTTCTTTTACCAATCCTCTGCTTGACATAACATAACTTCTTTGAACATACTCATGGTCTTTCCGGATAATCCGTTCCTCTATTACGTTTCCCGAACCGTCGAGGAATAACTTGTGACATATCGTTTCCGGAGAGTTGTTTACTGGCCTTTTTTCAATCAGAATACACACCGGCAGACTGTCGGTTATATACTTATACTTTACAGTGGGGTATTGTGCATTGGTTCCGGGCTCTACCGTATAAAGCAGTCTGCCCAGGGCATCATACTTTTCTTCAATTGTACAGCCGTTGGCATCGGTAAGGGTTTTCAGTTTGTTGGCACGCAGGTCAAAGGATGCGGTAATACTGTTTCCCATGGCATCCAGAATTTTTTCGGGATATATACGGTTGCTTCCGAATATAATTTCCGTGACGTCACCGAAGCTGTTTATGACCCTTCCCGTGTATACACCCTCAATATCCTCAGTCTGATACGAAGTTCCGAAAGCCCACCAACCCTCTTCACCGTCTTTGCGGTGATAGCCCAGGGACTCAAAATCCGGGATATCCTCGGAATAGATATTTCGAACGGTTTCGTCGTCTAATGCCAAAAACTCTTGATTGGTAATAAGACCCTTCGTGCCGACAAGCCCTTCGGGCATATTGTCATAATATCTCAGTGTCAGTGAAACAACTCTTCCGCTTTCATCGGTCTGAATCACTCTGGATGGCTTGTTGACAAATCTTTCTTCACTGCTTACAGCGTAAAAAATCCTTGTATTGAGTGTTTTGCTATCTGAAGGTTCATGGGGGTTAAAGGCTTTTTGTTGCTGTAACAGTACATTTCCGTATTTATCATATTCGAGGTTTTCGATGGAATTTATTCTGAAAACTTCGGCATCTTTGTCAAAGTGCATTGTACGGGTTTCGGTAAGAAGGGGAACGGTGAATTCCCTGCCGTCGGAGGTGTTTAAGACTTTAGTATCCCATTTGCTTTCGGTTGTGTAATAAAGGATCTCTTTTCCGTCTTTATCCAGGCCACAAACCTCTGTCTTTAAAAGTTTTCCCCGCAAGCATTTTAACCGGAATTTCTCCTTTTGGGGAAGAGATATTGAGATTTCCTTTTCATTACAACCGAGATGGTGGTGGTTTTTAGTAATCATTGACGGGACAGAATCGTCTCCTTTCTCAATTACTTCTACCGACCCAAAACCTGCAAATTCCATGTCACTGCCTTCGTAATGCCCGTCATGATACCGGTAGCGGTTTACTGTTTGAACCCCGGTGATCAGATCGGTAGAGACAATAGCAGAGACAACCTGCACGGGAAAGGGCAAGAATGTGTTCCAGGGCTTACCTATAGAAACATCTCTTTGACTTTCCAATGTCGAAACGCTGTACGATATAGATGTTTTGAGCCCCATTCCATTGTCGATGCTGTTCAGAAGATAGGGCTTACTACCCCCAGATATATCGAGATAGAAATAATCGGTTTTCCTGCTTCCGGGAGCAGTATAAGACCACAGAACACCCGGGGTGCCGGTACCTTCATGTCTGCAATACGTATATTTGTTGCATCCGAAAGGGGCGTTCCGGATATCTCGATGGGCTCACTCAAATGGGAACCCGCAGTGTTAATCCAACACAGGACCCGGTGGGAGTCGACGTAAATCAAGTCGGAACAACCGTCACCGTCAATGTCGGCAAGAAACATTCTCTGGGGAATGAAATTATTGGGAATTGTAACGGCATTTTTGAGTTTGAATTCTTTACCCCAGATTCCGTTTCCGAGGTATGGCCAAAATCTCACGCCGGAGCCGTCTACTTTCACAATATCCTGCAAACCGTCCCCCGTCATGTCGGCAAAATACACACGGCCGTCATTTATATCGACCGGAGGGAAAAGACTTTTCGGAAGGGTGACGGGGCTTTCTATCCAACCCTTTTCTTTATCCCTGTAATAGAGGCTGTAATAGTCTTTTCCCATGTACAAAAGATCGGTTATACCGTCACCGTTTAAATCCAATAATCTGGTATTGGGATCGCTGAGTTTTGCGTGGGGGGAGTGCCGCCAGAATACTGGCTTTCCGAATCCTCCTCCCGGTAAAAGGGGATAATAACCCGAGAGGGGTCGATCCATAAAGAGCAGGTCCGCAGTACCGTTGCCTTCCAAGTCTGCAAAGGCTACGCTTTGATCTTCAAGTTCTATGGGCAAAGGGAAGCTGTCTTTGGAATGAGGCCGCCCCCAAACACAATTGCCTTTATTTTCCCAAATTACAGATCTACCGTTCCTGATTTCCATTAAATCGGGAAGACCGTCTCCGTTGAAGTCGACAAGTTCTCTTCTTCCGTTGTCGTATGAATCGGGAAGAACATCCGGAAGCACGCCGCGGAATTTATTAAATTGAGGAGTACCAAAGGAGGTATAGTCCAGGGTCAAAACCGGCAAACTTTCACTGTTTCCCTCATCATCAAAGCCTTTTAACTCTACTTTGTGAAGAAGGGAATGCTTTCCGGGGGAAGACTCCTTATAGGTAAGAATCCATTTCCTTATAAGAGAATTTTCCGAATTACAGATATTAAGGTCAATGCTGCTGCATCTGAGATTGGTTATTATCGGAAAACCGGCCCTTATATTTATGACAGAATCATTCCTCTTCTCATAATTAAATTCAACACTATAAATGCTGTAGGAGATTTTTTTGATATAAAGGTTTCCGCCGTCCCTTATATATTCGAAAACGGCTTTGTATCCAAGGGGATCCTCCGTTTCTTCCAAGAGCCACTTGAAGGTTTCGGTGCGGTTGCTATTCTCCTTGAAAATCCTGGACTGTTCCGTTGTTCCAAGTTTGTACTTGACACCGTTTTGGTCCATGAGCATGAAGCCGTCGCCGCAGCGTTCAATACGCCAGCCATAGGGAGCGGTTTCAACTCGGAAAATTCCTTCTGAAATTTCCAATATCTTTCCGGCACCCTCAAGTACCAGAGTATCACTGTCGGTGTAGCTGGGGATGCATTTATTGGTAGAGCGGCTTATGGCAAGCAGATTTAATGAAAAACCCATACCGAAGGGACCGTTGCCAGAGGCCGTGTTGTACGAGAGGTTCAATTTAGGCGCAATATCGTTAGGTCCATTGGGAATATCAAGGGGGATATTATATATCCCTGTACCCATATGAAGATCCGGTTTGAATTTTTCACCAAGACCCTGTATTGTTCCTCCTCCTTTTGGCAACGACAGAATTTGTTCTGCAATTCCTGTTGTTTTACTCATTTAAACACCTCCTGGTATTATAGTGCCGGGATGTACTCGTATTCCAAAAGCAACACAAGATCTTCAATGCTTTCCAGTTGAAGTTTGCCGTCGGACACTAAGGAGGGATTGTCGTCCTTGAGGATCTCGATGGAATATTTTCCTAAAGCATGTCCGCCTAAAAGGGAATGCCACGGATGCCCCGAAACAGCTGTAATTTCACCTTTTGGACCTGTCTGGGCTTTTACCGGAACCGTGCCGGAAGGTACCTTCATTCCCACAGTCAGATTGGAATCTGTACCCTTACTATTTTTTACAAACAGGCTCAGACTGCTTATTTTAAAGCCGGATTCAGCGCAGGAGAACATACTTTTATCCAGCTCGAAACTGAAAACTCCGTTTTCAAGGAAATAATAATAAGCATCGGGGAAAATATAGCGTAAGGGTAGTATTTTTGATTTTTTATTGATTCCCGCAAGATTCTTAAGATTATTCTTGACACTTTGTGCAAGATTTTCATCGTAAAAGGCCTTATAGTAAAAAACTATTTTTACATCGGTGATATAATTATAATCCAGGTCATTACTGAATTTCGGTATTTCGATTCTCCAGCTCCCGCATACTCCGGCGCCCTCAAAGAGCTTCAATTTTGCCGGATCGGCACTGAATACGAAAGAATCTTCGGTTATTTTATATTCGGACAGAACTAAGGTATCTTTCGGCTGAATGCGGAATTTTATAGTGTTGAAATCTGCTGTTCTGTAGCGGCTTATTCCGCAATTGGTAAGAAAGCCTTTTACACCGCCCGATGGAATCAATCCTTCAACTATGACCTCAATGGCTTCTATTCTTCTATTGTAAGTACCCGGATAATCCATATCAAAATCTTCCATATAGGTTTCAAATTCCATCACTCCGGTAGTACGGAAGGAGGTTTCAAAGAGATAGGGATGCCGGGTGGCCAATGACAGGGTTTGTTTTATCGGAATACTCTTTGTTTTTACCGAATTTATCATATCATAGGTGAAGCTGTCTATATCCAGTAAGAGTGCATTTGATGCAAGTAAGCCGTTTAAGGATTTTGAACTGTAGTTGGGTTTGATAGAGTTTTGCTGGGCATCAAATTCGAAGTTATAAGCCTTCTGCATCAAACGGGAAATGCTGATAGCCATATCAAGGTAACTGTCCGATATGTTCTTCATAAAGTATGCCATTTGAGTCCATACATCGGCTGTGAAGGTTTGATTGTCAAAAGCAATCAAGTTTTCTATTGCAGCTGCTTGACGAAGTTTTGCTATTATTTCCAGTTGTTCCGCTGCCGATACCCTGGCCAAGCACTATTGTACTGTTCTCTTGCCATCTCTTCAGCTTCCCATAGTTCATTTGTCTGCCTAGCCATTGCACCCAGCTCATATTCGCGGGATATGGCACCTATTCTTAGGGTATTTTCATAAAGAAAATGGTACGCACTTTTATTCGTACCTATTATTCCGTAATCCGGACCGCTATACCATGCATTACTAGCATCCAACCACATCTTTTCCAAGGACATGATTGAGTAGTCATTTATATTGGCTTGCATATTCAGTCTTCTCAATACGGCAAGTTCGAAGCCTTCTTGATATATCTTTGTTTCCCTGACGGCAACATCTTTTTGCTTTTTTGCAAGATCCACTTCGGCTTTTGCCAGGTCAACGGCTTGCTTTAACTGCTGTCTTGTGAGCTTTTTATTATCGGCAGTTTCGATGAAATTTATGTATTCCCTTTCAGCTTGTATTGCCTGTTGAGCAAAGTATCTGGCTGCATTCTGCAAATATTCAAAAGTCCATACGGGAACCAGATTTAAGGGTATGCCTCTAAAATCCAGTCCACCGCTAAGCTTTATCATTCTTTCCCTTACCTGCAAAACTACGATTGCCAATTGAGGATTTATATCACCGGTGTTACCGGTCTTTTCGTATTCCGTAAGCATTTTAGATACTGTACTGCCGGTAATTTTCAACGAATTGTGCTTGTACAGGTATGACTCGGAGTTTACCACAGAGGCAGAACCCGGTGCTTCCAGTACCAGCCTGTAAACGTTTAGTGCCTCTTGGAACATTTCTTCTTTATAAAACATATCTCCCCATGCCAATACATTTTGAGCGAGCTTTATCCATAATGATGGCACTTCGATGTTTTTGTTTATATATTTGTAGTTGGTAGCGGTCAAGTAATTCTTTTCGGCCTCTTCATAATCGCCCAAGCCATAATAGCAATCCCCAAGTGCAACCGGTATTACATAGGACATGATGTGGGGGAGCATAACCGAAAACTCTTCTATAGAAAAGTATTTACATATTATCTCATCAAGTCTTTCGAATTTAATCCTCCTCTCGTATATCTTATCGATAATGTCTGTTTTGGAGGGCGTTTTTCCGCTTTCCCAAACGAGATCTACCGCTTCACTTCCTACATTTAATCGCAGAGACCGGTATATTTTCGGGTCTATTTCCTTTGCTATATTTTTACTTATGTTTAATGAAGACGAAAGGGTGGTTTTACTTGTGGGATTTATCTCCTTAATTTCTTTTAAACCGGTATTGAGTATATTTTCAGAATTTAGGGATTTAGTTGTTGCAAGTTGGGCGTTAGGTATCGTTTCAGGAACTTTTATTTCTATCGAGGAGATATAATCGATACCGAAATGAAGCAGTGAATCAAATATACCCGAAGAAACACCGAATCCGGATGAATTTAACAGATTACGGATTAATGTTTGTGTGATGCGGTATTCCTCGATTGCTTCGGCAAAAAGCTTGAATGGTATAAATCATGAGCAGTTGAAAGATGTTTTTCAATTTCCAGAAGAACCTTAGGATCGTACTTTTGCTCTATGAGATTATTAATATGATCTAAAATACTTACGATTTGCTTTTCAATTAATGCCGGAGTTTTCCTATTCCATCTTAAAGTTGAGTAATTCTCAATATGTTTGACCTGCATCTTTTGTCCCTCCTTTATTTAATATAAATATATTCACCTGATACTTTTAACGTTCACCGGTCACAACGCCAAAGAAATAATCCTCGAAGGTACCTTCATCAACATCTACCGTTCGAATCGTACCCCATGTATAACAGTCAAATTTGACATGACCGCTGTCCCATATATACCATTTTCCTTCATCTATCTCCAGGTTTCCGGCGTAGACTACCCAATGGTTGCCAACTAACGAGACAAGAGGAGGGGAATTGCCGACCAATGCGGAATGGATTAATAAAAATGCTACTCCACCGTTATCATAGACTCTTTTTGCTTTCCTGATAGCATCAAATTCACCGAAGGCATAGGTTGAAGTCCACTCTACTCTGTCAAAGAGAAGTATTTCATAAGTCCATTCTTTGAGGAATAATTCAAGAGAACCGTAAGCTATATCCCATGAATCCGCTTCGATATTAAGTATTAGATTGGTGTATTCAACTATAGTGGTCATAATCATCCAGTTACAAGGGGTTATCCCGCTTCTGACTTTACTGTTTCTTAACTTTGATGAAGCACTGTAAGTTTTGCTTCTGGTTTGGAAGGAGCCAGTTTCATAAAGACTTCTGCAAATTCTGACGAATCTCGACGGTTCTCTTCTTACCAGCTCATATACGATAGCAGCGGGACCGCAAAGCGGAGCACGTCCTTGATTTACTCTCAGGGGGTTTGCAAGAATGGCACGAATATCGTCTATCAATTGAGTTTTGTCTATGTTGGGCCATACACCCGGAGCTGAGGATTTTTCAAATTCATTCAGCAATTGATTGAACTCGTTTTCAAGAACCAGGGTTGTTTCGCGAACACTGTAGGTTAGTGTATAATCACAATCGTCTAATGTAAATTTAGCGGTTTTATTTTCACCAAGGCTTGTGTTTATCAGTGTCTCACCGAGAAAGTCATCACCGTCACCCCAGCCGAAATCTTCATCCCACAGCTTTATCTGAACGCTCTGGGAAAAAGTATATTCCTTGTCGATGTTCCAAGTCTGCTTTTTCTTGAGATTTTTATAAATTTTCTCCCGGAATACTCCGTCAATATACACTGTTTTTGATCCTGGAACCGGTGAAATATCCGGAATCGCCGGTCGACTGTTCACCATTGATGAAGAGAAATTGAGGGAAGAAGAAAAGTTTGATGCTATTTTGCCGTTATTACCAGTGAATATAAAGCATCGCCCGAGGAAATTATAAAAGTGTTTAAAAACGTAGGAAAAATTGAGGAGTTTTTCAAGGTAGCAAAAAGTGATTTTGAGAACAGAACGGATGAATTATCATTGAGAGAATATATAGGTGCTCATTGTCTAATATGTTTTGTGTCCCTTCTAATTATCAAAATACTTGAACAAAGGCTAGAGGGTAAGCATTCCGTAACAGCTATGCTTAAGAGTCTTAGTAAAGTTTGCTGCAGCCATATTAAAGAGAATTATTATCTTTTTGATTTTTACAATGATGTTCTTCAAGATATAGGGAAAGAACTGGATATTGATTTTGGGAGAAAGATTATGACTTTTGGAGATATTAAAAAAATCATTGGGCAATCAAAAAAGTATAATGTGTGTTATATAATGAAGAGGTTTGATTGTGTTACCCGGTGCGTCACAGTAATGTGAGGTACTAAGCGGAGGATAAAGTACCTGTCTAAACAGCAGAGCGAGCGAAAATGCAGACCGTAGCATTAAGTCAATTCTGCCGCATCGTCAAAAAAAAGGTCTCTGCTTATGCAATATCAACTATTTTTCTAGTTCTATTATGCTTTATTTGTTGTAGACTTATTGCGTAAGTTTTGTTATATAAATTATAGAGTCATATGTCAACATAAAAGTATCTGTATATGTTGCAGTGGAAAGGAGAATTTATGAGAGTCGCATTATACCAAATGGAGATAGCATGGGAGGACAAGGAAAAGAATTACAAAAAGCTGGAGGGCGTGCTGGAAGAAGTAAAAAAGCATGGCACAGACTTGCTTCTTTTACCGGAGATGAGCTTTACAGGTTTTTCAATGAGGACGGAGCTTACGAAGGAGTACAATGAGGAAAGCAAAGACAGGATAAAAAAAGATTTGCGAAAACCATCAAATCTGCATTGGTTTCGGCTGGGTAAAAGCTTCCGGAGAAAAAGCAGAAAACCATTACACAATAATCAACGAAAAAGGTGATGAAATTTCAGATTTTGTAAAGATACATCCGTTTAGTATAGCTCATGAAGAACGGTATTTTGTCAAGGGAAATAAGTTGTCAACATTTAAGTTGAAAGGCCGGGGACTTGCCACTTTTATTTGCTATGATTTGCGTTTCCCGGCTATTTTTCAGGCACTTGGGGATGAAATTGAAATTGTGATTGTTCCTGCCAACTGGCCGAAAAAACGTAGAGAACACTGGAAGTGTTTGCTTCAGGCAAGGGCTATTGAAAATCAGGTATACGTATTGGGTGTAAATTGTGTGGGAAATATGGGTGGACTTGAGTATTCGGGAGATAGCTGTGTGATTAATCCCAATGGAGAAATAATTGAAATAATCGAAGGGAATGAAGGAATCATATATGCAGATATAGAGAAGAATGTAAAAGATATTAGAGATAGCTTCCAGGTACGTCAGGACCGGCGTACAGAGTTTTATAAATCTCTGTTTTAAATTTATTTAAACCGTTTTCTTGCATGAGTTTATGTCAGCTATACATTTAACATAATATCATCGGTTATTGCATTAAGATAATGGCTGTTTAACAATATTCCAAGTAATGCTAGTAGAATAACGGCCTTAATACATAAGTACTTGACATTTTTTTCTTCGGGGGGTAGTATGCTACTATAAGCCAATGAATGTCAGTAATACGGTATAATTATGCAAACAGCCGGGAAAGGTGGTGTTAAAAGACAATTACAGGAGCAGTTTGGAGTAAATTTTTTGCAAACCATATTTATTTTTATGCAAGAATCGGAAGTTTTGTACAGGTAGTAAAATGAATTATTTATTGTTTCGGCAGTAGATATTATTTGGGGCTTATTGTAGCTTGAGGGAGGATAAACCATGAATGGAAGTGACACAATAAAAAGTAGTAAAGCTGGAATGAGAAAATTTGCAATATTGGTGGCTGGCCAAATGATATCGAGTATAGGCAGCGGGTTGACGGATTTTGGTCTTGCGATATATGTATTAGCGCTGACAGGGTCTGTTACTGCTACTTCGATTGTGAGCATTTGTGCATTTCTGCCATCGATTCTTTTAGCCCCTGTGGGTGGCGTGTTGGCAGATAATTATGACAGAAGATTGATGATGATTTTAGGTGAATTGTTATCGGGACTTTCGTTGACTATATGTCTTGGTACTATTATGAGTCCAAATCCTTCCCTTCCGGTAATTTGTATTGGTGTAGGTATCAGTTCGCTGTTTAAAGCTTTGATGGAACCGGCATTTAATGCGACCATTACAGATATGTTATCGGAAGAAGATTTTGCCAAAGCGGGTGGAATGGTTCAAATCGCAAGCAATCTCAAGATTTTAATTTCACCGGCCATTGCGGGGTTGTTGCTGCAGATTACGACGGTTAGTACTTTGATAATTATTGATATTTTAACGTTCTTTACGACGATAATTACTATTGTTTTAGTGAAGAAAGGTATGGTTTCGAAAAGCAGAAAAGATTCTAAATTAAGCTTTACACGGGAAATGAAAGAAGGTATAGCTGCAATACGCGGAAAAGGCGGTATTGTAGCAATGATTGTAATTATGACATTTGCAGTATTTTGCATTGGTTTCGTACAGATATTAATTAAACCGCTTATACTTGCATTTGCAGGTGAAGTGGAACTGGGAATTCTCACAACAGTCAGTGCGTTGGGGATGCTGGCGGGAAGTATTATTATCAGTTGCCTGAAAAATATAAAATCTTATGACAAGATGCTTTCTTTTGGATTAGTCGGCTGCGGAATCTTTTTAGCACTGATTGGAGTTTGGCAGAATTTAATTTTGATTGCAACTTTTGGATTCATGATGTTTGTATTTATGCCGGCTGTTCAAATTGGGGCTGAAGTTCTGGTGCGTATGAATTTGGCAAACGAAGTGCAGGGACGTGCTTTCGGATTGATAAGTTTCATTACTCAGATGGGTTATATTTTTGCATATATATTGTCCGGAGTTATTTCCGATTATATTTTTGAGCCGTTTATGTCCGGAGACAGTTTTTTGGCCATGCAAATCGGAAAAATAATTGGTGTTGGTGAAGGAAGAGGAATAGCACTGCTGATATTGATTTCAGGCATAGCTATGTCAATTGTCGGAATTGTAGTTTCCAGGCTGAAAAGTGTAAAAATGTTAACAAAAAAAGAGAGTGATACCCAATTCGTTGCGGAGACTTGTCCGGAAGGACTTTAAAAAATACAAGAGAGAAAAGAAACAAGAACTGCATGAATATAACTGGAATAGGCTGAAAATCAAAGTCTGTTCCGGTTTTTTGTTTTGCCTGATTTTATCATATCAATTGAATTTGAGGAAGCTGTGGCATATTTTAAAAAAACTATAATTTTGGTGTGTTATTTACGATCTTTTAGTTATTTACGATCTTTTAAGAATAAAATCAGATTGACATAGAGTCTATCATGTTTTATAATTTCAATGTAATATAAAATAGACTTTAGACGAGTATTTCTGTGCAGTATTGTGTTACAAATTTTTGCAGGTTAACTAATTTAGGGGAATTATGGTCAATTAATAAATAGTATTTAATATTTTGGGGAGTTTGCAGGAAATCTAGGTTCTTGGTCTGTCAGTGCAGATTCGTCGTAAGTATTGCTTAAAATATCTCTGCTAATCCAAGAAATGTACGTTGAAAATAATCCCTTTTTCTATTAATAGCAGATGTGGAAAAAGTTAATGTTTTAAGTTAATCTACTTAGTAAATATTTTTGAATTCTTCTAGAACATATGATAGTATTTATTTCAATGGTACAATGCAAAATTATTATACATAAATTTGAAAAGGTAAAATAATAAACTGAAAAAAATAAAAAGCCCATAAACCATACTACTTCTTGGCGGAATCGGATGGTTTATGGGGCAACAGCAGAATAGCCTTGTGTTATTCGGCTATTTGCTATGCTATTTTTATTATAGCATAAATATGCTTATAAGTAAATATGATAGCAAATGTCAATTCTTGAAAATTTACATCTGTTGACAAAGCAACTCATTGTATTTGTGAAAACTAATTAATTGTAAAAAAAATTTATATTTGTTTTACATAAAAAGTAAATTGCAGGGGAGAAGAATGATGATTATAAAGAAAATTGAATTAACCGAATCTCAGAAGGGGATTTATTTTGATTGTCAATTAGACCCGGTATCATACAACATATCTGCATCGATATTACTGTATGATTTAAAGGAAGAACATTTCGAAAATGCTTTTGAGTTGTTGATTAGGGAGCAAGAGGCGTTAAGAAGTAGTCTCGATATTGAAAATGATTTACCTGTCTTAGTTATTCACGATTCAATCGACTATAAATTATTGAGGCAAGATTTGTCCGATAATTCAGAAAAGTTCGAAGAACTTTACCAAAAAATCCTTGAAGAAGAACTGTGCACACCTTTTGATCTCACCAAAGCTCCATTGTTCAGAGCCAGACTTGTAAAACTAGACCAAAACAAGCATTTGTTTTTTATCTGTATTCATCATATTATTTCAGACGGGGTATCATTGGAAATATTAAAGAAAAAATTGTTGGATTATTATTATAAACTCGAGAACAATGAGAGCATAGAAATAAGCCACGATACCGGATTTGCAGACTTTATACAAAAAGAAAACGATAAACTTGCAAACGGCAAGTATGTTAAGCAAAAGGAGTACTGGATGGAAAGGCTTAAGGGAGCAGAGCCTTTGGCATTTCAGCCGGACTATTCCGTTAGAAAAAAAGACAGCAATATAGGCAAAGAGAAACGCTTTGAAATACCTGAGGATTTACTCAAGAAAGCAACTCATCTTTCGATGAATCAAGAAGTTACAACCTTTATGCTGTTTTTAGCTTCTTTTGGTGTATTGATGCATCGGTATACAAGAGAAGAAGATATTGTTTTATCTTCACCGTTTACATATCGGCCTAGTTTTGATTACGAAGAAACCGTTGGTTGTTTTGTTTCTATGCTGCCAATTCGCATGAATATTGAAGGCTCTCAGCAGTTTTCATCAATTCTTCAACAGGTATCCAAGGAATTAATCAATGTCTATAAAAACATCGGGTATCCGAACAATCTTATTATGAGAGACAGTCAATTGGTTCCTATGCCCGGGTCACCTTCGATTTTTGATATTTCTTTTGTGTATGATGTATATGAAGAATCGGAAGAGTATCATGTGAAAAATGAAGTTGTGGATAATGATATTGTAACTTTTCCGGGCAGTATGATGGTTGTTTTAAACAAAACGCCGAAAAACGATTTGATTAAAATTCAGTACAAACCGGATATATTCTCTGACGAAACCATTGAATTGATGGGACGCCGTTTTTTAAAACTTCTGGAAGCTGTTGTAGATAATGTTGACATAAAAATTAATGATATTGATTTATTCATAGACAACGAAAAGGACCTTATTTTAAATGATTTTAACAGCTCCTCATATTTTACTTATGAGCCGAAGACAATTATTGATATATTCCATTCCAAAGTAGAAAAATATCCAAATAGAAGAGCACTTATTTTTGGAGAAAAAGTAGAGACATATGCTTCAGTAAATGCAAAAGCCAATCAATTGTGCAGAAAGATTCTGGAGAGAAAGACGAGACCTAATGAAGCTATTGGGCTGCAAATGGAACGCTCGATTGATATGGTAGTTGCTATTTTGGCTATTTTAAAAGCCGGATGTGCATATGTGCCAATTGCACATTCGTTCCCATCTGCAAGAAAAGAATTTATTTTCGAAGATGCTAATATTTCCCTTTTAATAACTTCTAGCAATTTGCCTTGCGAGAAAGATTGGGATTTGGATATTCTGTATATTGACGATGCCGGCATCTATACGGGGGAAGATACCAATCCTGAGGTGGAATTGGATCCTTACAGCCTTGCATATATTATGTACACCTCCGGTTCTACAGGTAAACCCAAAGGTGTCATGGTAGAGAACCATAGTGTGGTAAATACATTGCTGGATTTGGAAAGAAGATTTCCTATGGAAGAGCAGGATATTTTCCTTCTGAAGACTGCTTTTACCTTTGATGTTTCGGTTACCGAATTGTTCGGTTGGTTTATGGGAGAAGGAGCATTGTTGATTTTAGAGCCGGGAGCAGAGAAGAATCCTTCTCTGATACTGGATGAAGTTCAAAGGCATAGGGTAACCCATATCAACTTTGTTCCAACTATGTTCAGATTGTTTTTGGAGCTGTTTGATACAAAAGAAAATATTGCAAAACTTGAGTCTTTAAAATGGATATTTGTAGGCGGAGAAGCCGTAACATCGGATATTGTACAAAAATTTAATTCTCTTGGGACCAATATCAGGTTGGAAAATGTTTACGGTCCTACAGAGTGTACAATATGGGCATCTCATTGCTCCTTAAAGGGATGTGAGGATAAAACAAATATTCCGATAGGCCAGCCTCTTAATGAAATTCGCTGGTATGTGGTAAATGAAAAAGATAAACTGCAACCTATAGGCATACCGGGAGAGCTTTGCCTAAGCGGTGTAGGTTTGGCCAGAGGTTATTTAAATCGTGATGAACTGACAAAGGAAAAGTTTGTTCAAAATCCTTTCTATCGTGAAGGAATTGACCCTAAATGGTATCAATATATGTATCGCACAGGGGACCTTGCTCGCTGGACTGCAGACGGCACTATTGAATTCTTGGGAAGAATGGATTTCCAGGTAAAGGTACGTGGTGTCCGTTTGGAACTGGAGGAAATTGAAAAGGTATTGTCAGAGTATGAAGGCATTGTTCAGGCAGTTGTAGTTGTGAAAAAAGAAGCAGGCAGACCTGAGTTCCTTTGTGCATATTATCTTTCGGAGAAAGAGATTCCGGCTGCGGAATTGAAGAAACATTTGTCAAATTCTTTGCCGGAGTACATGATTCCTTCGTTCTTTGTACATAAGAAAGAATTGCCGGTGAATACCAGCGGTAAAACTAATAGAAATGCCCTGATTGCAGATACGGATTATCGAAAGAATGTTTCATCGGAATATTTTGCACCGACTACGGAGCTGGAACAAACCATTGCGTCGGTTTTTGAAGACATTCTTGGTATTCCAAAAGTGGGATTGGATGACAATTTCTTTGAGATCGGAGGCCATTCTTTAGCGCTTATTCAGGTACATAACAGGCTTAAAAAACTTTTGAACCGTGAGTTTTCAATTACAGCGCTTTTCCAGATGCCGACTATTCGTCTATTGGCTGAATTTTTCACAAAAGAAGAGGAAAAGGCTCTTGAAAATAGAAATGTGTTCTTCCAAAAGGAGACAAAAGCCGTTAATCAGGATATTGCAATAATCGGAATATCTATACGTGTACCCGGTGCGCGAAATCCTTATGAATTTTGGGAAAATCTAAAGAATGAAAAAGAATGTATTCATTTTTACACTGATGAAGAATTGGAAAAATTAGGCGTTAGTCCTGAGGTTTTCAGATCGCCCAATTATGTAAAAGCTAAAGGAAGAATAGACGACATTGACTATTTTGATCCTTACTTCTTTGAATATACCCCAGGAGAAGTTCGAATGATGTCTCCTCAGTTGAGGCTTCTTTATCAAGGCACATGGGAAGCACTTGAGGATGCAGGATACTACCCTGGGTCCGACTCTTCGAGAATAGGTATATTCATAGGAGGATCCGATGACTTTGAATGGTATAAAAAAGCACTCTTCGGAGGATCGGATTTCAGCGATAAGTATCAGGCGTTTACATTAAGTACAAATCACTTTTTGGCAACCCGTTTGTCTTATAAATTGGACATCAAGGGACCTGTTCTTTCAGCGTTGACCGGATGCTCGACTACTTTGGTTACGCCTCATCTGGCAAGACAGTCTCTAATACTTGGGGAGTGCGATCTGGCTATAGCAGGTGGAATAACTATAGAGCTTCCAAATGAGGGCGGATATTTCTATGAAGAAGGAATGATGTTCTCACCTGATGGGCATTGCCGTCCTTTTGATGCCAAAGCAAAGGGAACTGTATTTTCCAATGGGTTGGCCCTGGTGGTTATGAAAAGGCTGGAGGATGCCATAAGGGATAACGACAATATATATGCGGTTATCAAGGTTCTGCCGTCAATAATGACGGTAATCAGAAAGTCGGATTCGTAGCTCCGAGTGTGGAAGGACAAGCCGAGGTAATCCGGAGCGCTTACCGTAATGCCGGAATTGACCCTGAAACGGTAAGTTATGTTGAGGCCCATGGAACAGGAACATCTTTGGGGGATCCCATAGAAGTGGAATCTTTGACAAAAGCCTTTGCAACAGATAAAAAGCAGTTTTGTATTCTCGGTTCGGTAAAAGGAAATGTGGGACATGCCGATACGGCAGCCGGAGTAGTGGGGCTGGCCAAGGTGGCTCTTTGTCTGAATAATAAGTTTATTCCCGGAACAGTAAATTATGAAGAGCCGAATCCCAAAATCAATTTTGAAAATACTCCGTTTATTGTGAAAGCCCACGGAACCGAGTGGAAAAAAGAAAATGTTGAAGCGGGAATTTTGCGTGCCGGAATAAACTCCTTCGGAGTTGGCGGAACCAATGTCCATGTAGTGCTGGAAGAGGCCCCAGAAGCTGTACAAAGCAGTCCTGCCGAGAAAGTCAACCTATTGACATTCTCTGCTAAAACACCTACTGCACTTGAAGCAACTTCAAAAAGGGTTTTGGAATACCTTTTGCAAAATCCGGGTATAAACGTTTCTGATGCAGCATGGACACTGAAGGTTGGAAGAAAACCGTTCCCATTCAGAAAGTCCCTGGTCATAAATGACGAGTTTTATAAAGAACCTGAAAAAATCATTAAAAAACTGGAGGAAGTTGCTTATAGCGAAGTAAAACCGGGAAACCGCGATGTGTATTTAATGTTCCCGGGTCAGGGAAGCCAATATCAGGGAATGGGACGCGAACTTTATTTCTCTGCCGATAAAAGTGTCGTTTCAAAAATATTCAAGACCCATATAGATGAGGTTTTTGAGTTGTTGAACCCTGAAGAACAAAAAGAGTTTTTGGAGTTGATGTATGGAAATGAAGATCCTCAAAAAATAAATCAAACCCAATATACCCAGTTTGCCCTGTTTGCTACAAGCTATGCTCTGGCGAAAACAATGATTGAAATAGGGATAAAGCCTAAGGGTATGATTGGACACAGCATAGGAGAAGTGATAGCTGCAGTTGTTGCCGGAGTCTTCGAACTGAAGGATGCGGTAGAGATAGTGAGATTCCGCGGAAAGGTAATGCAAAAACAAGAGCCTGGAATCATGCTGTCTGTAATGGCTCCTGCTTCAGAAATAGAGAAGGAACTTGAGCCCGGTGTATGGCTGGCTTTGGAGAACACTACCGGAAGTTGTGTGGTTGGAGGAAGAGACCAAGACATAGCCAAATTCGAAGAAAAATTAAAGGGACGTGGTATAAACTGCACAAGAGTAAGGACATCCCATGCTTTCCATACACCAATGATGGAAAAAGCAGCCCAAGAGTTTGAAAAGATGCTTTCGGGTTTCACCATTAATGAGCCGCAAATACCCATTGTTTCCAATGTAAGCGGTACTTGGGCAAAAGAAGGTGAGATGACTTCGCCTTCCTATTGGTCGGAACACATACTGAGGCCTGTAAAGTTCTCCCAATGCTTGGCGGAAGTTTTGAAAAATCCGGAGGATATATTTATTGAGGTTGGTGCCGGAAATATTTTAAGTTCTTTTGCAAGGCAGCATGAGTGCAAAAACCGGGACAGAAGTTTATTAACCTCATACGCCATATTCGCGAGGCTGAAGATGATGTAGAATACTTAAATAAGAAACTTGGACAGATTTGGTGTGCAGGTGTTGAGATTGATTGGGATGTATTGAAAGGAGATTCCGTAAGGAAGCGTGTATCTCTGCCTGCTTATGTGTTTGACAAGATACCTTTCCCAATTGAAGTAAAAATGGATCAAATGTCGGAAGCATATCAGGAAGCAGCTGTTGGCAGAGTACAGGATACAGCGGAGTATGTTTTGCCTGCATTATTGAGTTCTGTAAATTCAGGTGACGGAAGCGAGCTGGAGAATGCAGTAATTGAAGCATATAAATCAATTTTTGGATTTGATGCTATCGACAGTAATCAGGATTTCTTCGAAATGGGCGGAGATTCGCTAAAGGCTGTAAGTTTATCTGCTACTTTGAAAAAAATGCTGGGTGTTAAAGTGGAGATAAAAGACATTTTCGCTCAAAACACCCCGGCCAAATTAGCTGCTTTTATACGTGAAAATAATGCGTCTATTGAAACGGATACTTCAATTAGACCGGCAGAAAAGGCCGATTATTATCCGCTTTCTTCTTCACAAAGACGTATGTATACATTCTATTTGATGGATAAGAAATCCCTTGCATATAATCTTTATTCGGCTACCTTAATTGAAGGTGAGTTGGAGAAAGAACGGACTGAAGAGGCCGTAAGGAAATTGATTTTACGGCATGAATCCCTTAGGACTTCTTTCCATGTTATAGACGGACAGATTGTTCAAAAATTGAACGATATTGCAGAATTGCCAATTGCCTATTCGGAACGCAAATACGAGACAGAGGAAGATTTGAATGCTATTTTAAAGGACTTTGTGAAGCCTTTTGACTTGTCCAAAGCGCCTCTCTTCCGTATTGAACTTGTAAAGGTTGGAGAGAACAGACAGCTTTTATTGTTTGACATCCATCATATAATTGCAGACGGTACAGCTGTAGAAATATTGACTCGAGATTTTAATACCCTCTATTTTGGCGAACTTGAGCCGCTAAAGATTCATTACAAGGATTATGCAATTTGGCAGAACAATTATATGCAGTCCGAGGAAATGAAAAAGAAGAAAGAATTTTGGCTCAATCATTTAAGTGGCGAAATTCCAAAGCTTGAAATGCCCACTGATTTTGAGAGACCTCATATAACAAGTTTTAAAGGCGGAAGAGTAGAGTTTTATATAGATAAAGAATTAACCGAGAAGATTGGTGAGCTTTCTCGTAAATTTGGTGCTACCAACTTTATGACCATGTTAAGTGCATGGTATGTGCTCCTGGCAAAATATTCCGGCCAGGAAGAGATCATAGTGGGTACTCCCGTTTCGGGAAGAACCCGGGATGAAATACGCGAGACAGTAGGTATGTTTGTCAATATGCTTGCTATCAGGAGTTTTCCGAGCCTTGATAAAAAATATGATGAATTTTTAAATGAAGTTAAGGAAAACACCTTTGAAGCGTTAAAAAATCAGGATTACCAGTTTGATACATTGGTTGAGCATATGGATATCAAGAGAGAGCTCAACAGAAATCCGGTATTTGACGTGTCGTTTGATTACCACAACATGGAGACTTTTGATTTGGAAGTGGAAGGACTTAAGTTTATTCCATGTCAAGTGCCTATTGAATCGGTATCTCTCGATTTGTTGCTGACCTGCAACGAGGAAAATAACGGATTGGCATGTTTCATTGACTATTCTACAAGTCTGTTTAAGAGAGAGACCATTGAAAGAATGGCTCAGCATTATATAAATATTCTGTGTGCCATAACTAAAAGCCAAGACATAGAGCTTGGACAAATTGATATGCTTACAGAATGGGATAGGGAGCTTATTTTCGGCCAGTTTAAGAAAACGAGCCTTCCTATAGAAGATGATGTTTTAATTCAAGAAATGTTTGAAAGAAATGCAAAGAATCTACCTGACAAAGTTGCACTTGTTTTGTCGGACGGACGTGAAATTACCTACCGAGAGTTAAATCACCGGGCAAATATTTTGGCCTGGAAGCTAATTGATATGGGCATAAAGGAAGATACGATGGTGGGTATAATTCCGGAGAGGGATGAAAACCTGATTGTTGCAATGCTCGGAATTTTAAAGGCTGGTGGAGCTTATGTTCCTATTGACCCTAAATTCCCTGCAGATAGAATTTCGCATATGGTTTCACAGAGCAATATCAATGTGTTGATATGTCCCGAAAAGTATCGGAATCTTGTGGATATTAATGCTCAAGCAATTGATTTGAGCAAGTTGGAGGCTGATTTAGATGTTGTTGCCGATCCTCCAAAACGTGCAAACAAAGACAATTTGGCTTATGTTATATTCACATCGGGTTCAACAGGGACACCTAAAGGGGTAATGGTAAAACATGAAGGTGTTGTGAATCTAATAAGTGACCATATAGCAAGAGGTATTTTCTCCGGTGAAGACGACAGAATTATCTGTATGGCTACTCCTTCTTTTGACATTTTTGTGTTTGAATCGCTTTTGCCATTGTGCACCGGACACTCGATATATATGGCTGATGAGACAGAGTATCTTGACTCTAGTTTACTTGGCGATAAGATAGTTCAATATAAAGTAACGCATATTCAAAGTCCGGTATCAAAGCTTCGCGCTATGGTAGAAAATCCTAATTTCGGACAAGCTTTAAGCCAATTGAAGGTGATTGTAGCAGGAGGAGAAAACTATCCTGTATCGCTTATGAAGCATCTGCAAAAGCATACCAATGCAAGGCTGTACAATATGTATGGGCCGACAGAGACCACTGTAACGGCAACGGTTAAAGATTTAACCGATTCTAAATCAGTGACTATAGGAGAAGCTATTGCAAATACTCAACTGTTTGTCATAAGCGAAAAAGGTATGCTGCAGCCTGTTGGAGTTTACGGAGAGCTTTGCATAGCCGGACGAGGCTTGTCAAAGGGATATATCAATAATCCGGAAGAAACCGCAAATAGGTTTGTCAAACTGCCGGAAGATTCAAGCATTGATATATATAGAACCGGCGATTGTGCACGTATGCTCGATACCGGTGAATTTGAGCTGAAGGGAAGACTGGATTCTCAAGTCAAAATCCGTGGGTATCGCATTGAGTTGGGTGAAATTGAAAATATTGCGATGCAGAATCCGAATGTTTCCTATGCAGTGGCAAAAGCCTTTGCCGCAGAGAACGGAAACTCTCACCTGGCTTTGTTCTATTGTGACAAAGAAGAAAACGGTGAGGAAAATAAGTCAAGCGAAACATTAAAAGATTGGTTGATGAAAAAACTTCCAAACTATATGATGCCGACTCATATCATAAAGTTGGATAAAATGCCGCTGCTTCCAAACGGTAAAGTCAATAAACGGGCGCTTACTTTGCCTGAAGAGGAAGTTTCTGAAGAGAATAAAAAAGCTTCTATGCCGATGAAACGGATAGAAAAAGAAATTATTAAGATATGGAAAGATATGTTGGGTGTACAACATATTACAGTTAAGGATAATTTCTTTGATATCGGCGGAACTTCTTATACTCTAATGCTTGTAAACAATCGTTTGAATGAACTGTTGGGTTATACGGTGCCGTTAATGCAGTTGTTTGAAAATCCGACAGTGGAGCTTCTTGCCAAATCGTTTAATATTTCTGAAAACAGCCCTCTGTTATTGGAGGAAGATGAAATAGAGGCAACCGATGATAGTGAGGATATTGCCGTCATCGGTATGTACGGCCGTTTCCCCGGTGCTGACGGCGTTGAAGAATTATGGAATAACATTGTAGCAGGAAAAGAATGTTTGCGTGAGTTTTCCGATGAAGAACTGAAACAGTCGGGAATACCGGAGGAAGAAATCAATGACCCGAACTATGTAAGGAGAAAGGGATATCTTGAGGGTGTTGAATATTTTGATGCAGACTTCTTCAACTACTCGCGCAAAGAAGCAAATACTATGGATCCTCAGATTCGTCTTTTGCATATGTGTGTATGGAACGCCCTTGAAAATGCCGGATATAATCCATTCGAATATTCAGGCAAGATAGGGTTGTTTGCCGGAAGCGGTGCCAATATCTCATGGCTGGCACGTTATTTTGGAAAGCACAATAACGCGGTAAATTCCTTTGAGGTAATGACATTAAACGATAAAGACTTTGTTACAACAAAAGTATCTTACAAGTTAAATTTGAAAGGACCTAGCGTTAACGTTCAAACAGCATGTTCTACATCCCTTGTTGCAATACATCAGGCAGTGAAGTATTTGCAGTGCGGTGAAGCGGATATAGCTGTTGCCGGAGGAGTATCCATTTCCTATCCAAGGAAAGAGGGTTATTTGTGGCATGAGGGAATGATTTTTTCAAAGGACGGACACTGCAGACCGTTCTCCGAAAATGCATCGGGAACTGTGTCCGGTAACGGTTGTGCCATTGTTGTTCTGAAGAAACTGGACAGAGCAATAAAAGATAATGACCATATATACGCTGTGATTAAGGGTTCGGCCATTAATAATGACGGTATTGAGAAAATCGGATATACTGCACCGAGTATTTCGGGACAGCGTGATGTTATTGAAAAGGCTCTTAAGAAAGCAAAAATAAAACCGGAAGAAATTCAATACGTGGAAGCCACGGTACCGGTACAACCTTGGGAGATCCTATAGAAATTGAAGCATTAAAACAGGCTTGGAAAAGCCAGAAGAAGGGATACTGCGCGATTGGTTCCGTTAAAGCAAATATAGGGCATCTGGATGCTGCTGCGGGCGTTACAGGATGTATTAAGGCAATTCAAGTGCTGAACAAGCGCGTTATTCCTCCTATGATTAACTTTAAAGGAATAAATCCTAGAATAGATATAGAGAATAGTCCGTTTTATATTAATACTTCTGCAAAAACATTAAGTGCTGAAATTGCAAGAGCGGCGGTCAGTTCTTTCGGTATCGGCGGAACCAATGCTCATGTGATTTTGGAGGAAGCTCCAAAAGTTCAAAAATCGGATGAAGCATCAGAAGTAAACATTTTGCTGTTCTCTGCAAGAAGCGAAAATGCATTGATTAATACATCCCGTGATGTTTTGGATTACATTGTCGGGCACAGGGAGCTTAATATGTCCGATGTTGCATGGACTTTGCAGGTGGGCCGCGGAAACTTTGAATATAGAAAAGCCATTGTTGTGAAAGGAAAGAATCTGGATAACAGCGAGGCATTACAGACCTTTATCAACGATAAGGGAACCAAAGTGCCGGACGGACAGAAAACTGTTTTGCTTATGTTAGCTGACAGCAGTAATTTGGCTAAACCGTTTGCAAACAGCATATATAAATTCAAGGGCACATGTGGCATTTCAAAGAAATTTGAAGACTATGTACAAGTAGTGCTTGGTGAATTGACTAAAACCGAACGTATGAACCTTGAGAAACAGTTGGCAGACGACGGACAGATGAGCGGTTTTGAAAACGATATAACTGTCTTCATCATGAATTATTCATTGTGCATGACCCTGAAAGATATAGGTGTCTTGCCCGATGTGATTTACGGGGAAAGAATCGGCAAGTTGAGCGGTCTGGTGGTTGCCGGCTCAATAAGTTTGGGTGATGCGGTTCAGATAATCCGTACAGGAATTGATAAAGATATTTATCCTTCAAATTATCCGGATTATCAGTGGAGAGATGCTAATGTGCCGGTAATTGACAGCATTGATGCCGAATTGAAAAAAGAATTGAACTCAAGCATTGTAATTAATGCAGGCTGTAATGATAAAGTTATTGAAGAACTGGGAACAGATGCTCAGGCAATTATTCCGGTAACGGACAAAGGACAAATGGATGTGCAAGAGTTGTATCAAGTATTGGGAATGCTTTGGTGTAACGGATGCAAAGTTGATTGGTATGCAGTACATAAAGGAAAAAGGAGAGCACGTATTCCATTACCTGGATATGTATTTGATAAAATTGAGTTTGATAGTGATGTTGTTCTAAGCGATATCTTTAATCGGTCAAATGATGAGGATGTTAAAAAAGTAAATACAGACAAACCAATAACTTCTTTTGAAGACATAAGGGATGAACTTATGAAAATATGGAATGAAGTATTGGGAACTCAAACCGTTGGTGAATCTGACGACTTCTTTGAACTCGGAGGAGACTCGTTAAATGCGGCTTTATTTGCATCCTTGGTTAAGAAAAAACTGGAGATTAATATACCTGTCTCCGAAATATTCAATAATTCTCGTTTTGGCGACTTGGTCAACTGGCTATATCAAAATAAACCAGAGCAAATGGCAAATAAGGAAGAAAATCAGATTCGAATTTTGGAAAAACAACCTTATTATGAGACATCTTCTGCTCAGAAGCGTATGTATGCAGTCAGCCAGCTTATAGGAGATGCATTGTCATACAACCTTGCTTCTGTGTATTTGATAGAAGGTAAGCTTGACCGTCCGAAATTGGAGGAGACCTTTAATACATTGGTTATGCGTCATGAATCCTTTAGGACTTACTTTGGTTTGGTGGACGGCCAAGTGGTGCAATACATTGCCGATGAGGTTCCGTCAGTAGTGGAATTTGCAAACGTGGACGAGAAAGAAGTATTTGAAGAGATTAATCGTTCGATAAAGCCTTTTGATTTATCCAAAGCTCCGCTAATGCGCGTGAAGTTTATCAGTGTCAGCGATGTAAAGCATTATGCTGTGATTGATATGCACCATATTATTTCTGACCAGAGCTCAATTGATATACTCTTACAAGAGTTTACGATGATTTACAAAGGTGAAAAACTTCCTAAGAATGAAGTGAGGTATATTGATTTTGCAGCATGGCAGAATCAGCTGTTTAAGAAAGGTCTGATTGAAAAACAGATTGACTACTGGATGAAAGAGTTGTCAGGGGAGATACCGGTTTTGGATATGTACACAGACTTCCAGGCACCTCAGGGTATCACTCACAAAGGTAAGATATTGCACTTTAGCGTTGACAAGGATAATAGCTTAAAGATCAATCAGTTTGCAAAAGAGCTTAGGATTACTCCTTACATGCTGATGATGGCATCTTTAAAACTATTGCTGTATAAATATTCCGGACAAAAAGATTTGATTATCGGAACGCTGTCGCCGGAAGGAACCATTTGTCACTGAATACTGTTGTCGGTATGTTTGTTAATTTGCTGCCCATACGTTCTCAGATTGATGAATCCTTGAGTGTGAAAGAATACCTCGGATACATAAAGGACAAAATGGTAGCAGCCTTTGAAAATCAGGATTGCCAGTTTGACATGATAGTTGAAAAGCTTAATATGGACAAAGGTTCACAGGACAACCCGCTGTTCAATGTTGTAATAAATTATGTGAACATGGGAACAGAGGAACTTGAAATAGAGAACCTAACCTTGACACCATGGCTTCCTGAGGTGGTAGATACCAAATACAATATCCATGTCACAATCCTTGAAAAAGATAATGTTTTTGACATTGACGTGGAATACTCCATTGAATTGTTCAAGGAAGAGTCCATGGAGTTGTTCGGTAAACGCTTTGTAAACATGGTAAATTACCTTGTTGAACATCAGGATAGCTTGCTGTCGGAGATTTCGTTGGTGACACCTGAAGAGGAAAACTGGCTGTATAACGTTATCAACAACACTAAATCAAATGCACCTATTGACAAAAATGTGGTTCACCTCTTTGAAGAGTCTGTGAGAACCTATGGGGACCGCATTGCGCTCAATTGGGAAAATGAAGATTATACCTATAAAGAGTTAAACAGTGTTGTAAATCAGCTGGCTCAATTAATAGCGGACAAGGGTATCAAATATGGCGACAAGGTGGCCATATTGACGGAAAGAAGCCCAATACAGATTATTAGTATTCTGGCGATCCTAAAGTGTGGGGCGGTCTATCTGCCAATAGATTATAAGTTCCCGGATGATCGAGTGAATTTTATGCTCGGCGATAGTGGAGCAAAACTGTTATTGACCTACTCTCATCATGTGGAAAGGATTGAGCAATCAATTGAGTATTTGCTGCTTGATTCAAAAGAAGCGCAATTAGACAAGGCTAAAGATACGGGTATTGAGTTTGGCGGCACACCTCAAAATCTATGCGGTGAGGATGAAGCTTATATTCTCTATACATCCGGCTCTACAGGAAAGCCAAAAGGAGCAATCATCTGCCATAAGAGCATCATTCGTACAGTACTTGATACCAACTATGTGTCCATAACACCGGAGGATAAAGTGCTGCAGATGACCAATTACACATTCGATCCTTCTGTATTTGATATCTTTGGTGCTCTGTTAAATGGTGCTACCTTGGTGATGGTACCTCATGAGGCAGCCTTTGAAATGCCAATGCTGGCAGAGATTTTCGAATCAAAGGGCATTACTGTATGTGAAATGGTAACGTCGGTGTTTAATATGATTGTTGACTACAAAGTGACAGCTCTGAAGAATGTCCGCAAGATGTATATCGGCGGTGAGGAGATGTCGTTGAAACATACGAAAAAGGCCTTTGAGGCATTAGGGCCCGGCCGTGTGGTCAACGTATACGGTCCGACGGAAGCTACTGTTATTGCTACATACTATCCAATCGAGCATTTTGATCCCGAGTGGACCAGTATTCCAATTGGAAAGCCCATATCCCACACGGAAGTATATGTGCTTGATGAAGAGGGAAGACTGTTGCCTCCAAATATGCCGGGAGAGCTTTGTATAGGAGGTTGCGGCGTAGCTAAAGGATATCTTAACAGAAAAGAGCTGACGGAATCAAAATTCATCAACCTTCCTTTCGGCAATGGAGAAAGAGTCTATAGGACAGGCGACAGGGTGTTGATGACAGCTGAAGGAGACCTAATCTTCTTAGGCCGTATCGATTTCCAGATTAAGCTCAGAGGATTTAGAATTGAATTGGGCGAAGTGGAAAAACTTATTGCTTCCGTTGACGGTGTAAAAGACGTAACTGTGGTAGCCAACAAAGACAACACAGGAAGTATGTACATTGCGGCATATTATACCGTAGATGGAGATGGATATCTCTATATAACACCTGACTATATCCGCGCTGTTTTGCAAAAACAGGTACCCGAATATATGATTCCTTCCCGTATGAAGCGAATGGATAAGTTGCCGCTTACGGAAAACGGAAAAGTAAATCGCAAAGCATTGCCGGCTATTCATGAAGAGAGTGTAAATGTAAACAAGAACGGTCCTAGGAATGAAGAGGAACGTCTGATTTTGGATGCCATGAGAGAGGTATTGGGCAATCCCGGATTGGGAGTAAAAGACGATTTCTTTGTCATGGGAGGCCATTCTATCAAAGCTATAGAATTGGCACAGAAGCTCCGTGAAATTGGCTATGAGCTGCGTGTAAACGATATTTTCAAATTCTCAACTACAGAAGAACTGGCTAAGTATCTTGGCAGCATTTCATCAATGAGCCGGGAAGAAAGCCCTGCACAGGAGGGAGCTCAGGAACACGGAAAAGGAACAATTTCATTAAATGAAAAGCAGATAGACAGTATGGTACAGTACATCTGCAATTCAACCTCCATGGTATCGGATATGATGGTTTTAAGCAGTGTTCGAACCGAATTCCCAATGTCACCGGTTCAAACGGTACATATGGCTGCAGGTTCAAGATACAGCGGATTAACAATAAATATAGAAGAAAATATATCGGAGCAGCATCTAAGAGATATTTTGGCAAATATCATAGCCAAGCAGCAAATGATGCATTGCATTGCCAAAAAGAAAGATGAGTACTTGTGGAGCGAATTGGATGTTGAAGGACAAACTCCTATTATTGCGCAGAGTATTTCTTATACAAAACTGGATATGTATGATGAGACAACCCAAAAAGCAATTACTAAAAAAGTTATTGAGAATTTGATGTACAAGGATTACCGGGAAGGAGAACTTCCGTGGAGATTAAGCTGCCTGAGGCTCAGTGAAAGAAATACACTGTTGATATGGTGTTTTGACCATACTTGCTTTGACGGAATGAGTGCGGAAATAATAAAGAGACAGATTTTGTCAAAAGAGAATTTATCGAAAAATTCGTCAAAATCATCAGACATTTTTACAAGTTCAACCATACAATGTTATGAAGATTATGTAGCTATACTTAAGGACGGTCCTAAAGATATTGACGAACAAGAGATAGTCGGCAAGTTTAGGCTTGATGACTGGAGCAGAGCCAATGCAGCGCTGATGGAAAAGTTGGAGAAAGTGTCAGATAAGAATTTCAAAGAAGTCAGCATTTCCGTTCCGTTGAACGGCAGGAATCAAAATGTTTGGGCATGTGCGTATGAGCTGGTTGAGAAGATTTTACAGCGCTATACCGGTGAAAACGATATTGCAATGGCAATTGTGGATTATGGAAGAAAATACGGCGGAGCTGAGTTCTATGACTGCGTCGGAGAGTTCCTGGACATTATTCCTGTTATGCTTGGTCAAAGAAAAGTTGAGGAACTGGAAGAGCTTTTGGATATTTGTAATAACAATTCCGTTAATTTCCTGTCGCTGATTTTCGACAAAGACTTGTCTGAAAAATACAGCGAAGTATCCAAAAACCTGAAAAAATACTTTGCGACGGATAAAAGCTGCTTTGATATTGTTATTTATAATTTCCAAGGCTTTATTTCAGCTGAAGACAGGGCGCTGATGGAGGAAAGTCAAAGTGCAGAAGAGACGGAAAGTCCAATGTCAAAATTATTTATAAATGCCAACCATGACAAGGATACACTGTATCTTTCATTAGAATGCCCGGAAGGACTCAACATAGACTTAATTAAGACTGTAGTTGATAATGAAGGAGGGACATGCACAGGAAAATAAGAAATATCGGGCTTGTTGAAGAATAATCCTAAAATACATTTGAAAAGGTGGTATTATGGCGAAGGAAAAAAATATATATAGAAAATATTTGATACTGTTTATAGCAATGTCATTTGGAATTTTGTGGTTCTTAATAGGGTTGCCGTATGTCTTGTTCGAGGATTTTATGGTGTCTCGCTTCGGCAATCTGGATGGGGAGAATCTGCTTGTAATGATTGGACTAAACGCTCCGGCCATTCCTTGTTTCCTTATATATTTTCTTTATGGTGGCTGGAGAGGGCTTAGGAACTTTTGGTACATTTATTCCAAGAAAGAAAGACTTGCCTTGGATTCCGATAGTTATTGGAGTACCTGCTTTGTGCGCAGTTTTGATTCGGTTTATTTTGGTTTTATTAAACCTCTATGTACCTGAAATAACCGTGACTCCGGTAGAAATGCTGGTTATGTTTGTGAAGAATTTCTGGGAAGAATCCGGAATGATTGGCGTGGGAATAGGGTTTTACGGTTTTGTATTGCCATACTTTCAAAGACAATACAAAAACAATATTAAAGCCGGTATTATGACTGGGTTACTTTTAGGAATATTATTCTTACCGTCATTGTCCGACCCGCTTTCCTATTTGCTTTATGTTGCGCAGCATATAGTGTTTAGTGTTTGTATTAGCTTTATTCTAAACGATACAAAGGGAAATGTGCTCTTTTATATGCTGGCAATGTGGGTTGCAGGATCGGGCGGAAAATTGGGAATTTATGAATTTAACATAAGCGTTCAAATCCTTGAGATTATTTTGTACAGTATATTGTTTGCTATCCTGTATTGGGTGTTTAAGTCCAAAAATTCAGGTAAATCAAAAGAGGAAGTTTTGCAAATATTCCCTGATTTTATAGAGGGTGACAGCCTAAAAGAAAGCAGAAAAAACAATTTGGGAAGTGGAGCTGTTTCATATGAATGATGTATTATTTTATGAAATGAAAAAAGGAACAAGTAACAAGCAAATAATATTTTTTCCTTACCTGGGTGGAACGGTATCGTCATTTCATAATTTAATAAGCAAGCTGGATATGGATGTGAGTATATGGTGTGCCAATCCTCCGGGACACGGCAATTCCAAAAGGGATTTGGTGGAAGATATCGATATTGTAGCGGATATGTATTTTGAAGAATTAAAAAATATAATGATGCCGGAATGTACATATTTCGGTCATAGTTTGGGCGGTATAGTTGCCTATTATGTAGCTCATAGGACTATGAATTCAAAAGAGCATGCCGGCAAGCTGAAATCTTTAATTCTGTCCGCTTGCGATGCACCTAATACCATGAGGCACAAAAAAACTTCAGAACTTCGGGATGACAAACTACTGGAATTGATTGTTTCCTATGGAGCTATGCCTAAAGAAATTATTCAGGAAAAAAGCTTGATAGAATTTTTCCTTCCCATATTTCGCGCCGATTATAAAATACTGGAGTCGGCTGCGGCTAAAGAACCTATTATTCCTTTGGATGTATCGGCGTTTTTGCTGTGGGGCGAAAATGACCCTGAACAGCCGGTAAATCCGCTTCCTAAGTGGCTGCCATATCTTAGAAACGGTGCAGAAGTATTTGTTATAGAAAAAGGAGAACATCTGTTTATCAATAGTCATCCGGCGGAAGTTTCGGAGTGTATAAGAAAGATATTGTACGGTTTGCAAAACTAAAATATAAGAACAAAACGGAAAAATAAGATATTTTAGAAGAAAGGGAGAATAAACAATGTGGATTTTAGTGTTAATTGGTGCCGGAGTACTTTCAGCTTTGGTACATCTATATGTAATAGGAGGATTTCAGGCAGGTATAAGTACTATTTTTGAGATAATCGTGTTGCATCAATTTATAGTGACCAACGGGTTGATAGGTGTTTTGGGATTCTACATCAATGTAATAAAGGCTGACGATACGGCAAAGTCCCTCGGCTGGCCGGGAGGACCGTTTCAGATAAAATACGGTTTTTCCCAATTGGTCTTGGGGTTATGGGTGTATTATCCATTTGGTTTAAAGGTCCGTTTTGGCTTGGAACATTAATTACAATGTACATATATGGAGCCAGCGGATTGTGGACACATACTCAAGAAATGATGAAGAAGGGCAAATTTGACGCTATAGAGTTTGCAAATATTGTATTGGATATAATTTACCACGTTGTAATAACTATCATGTTATTTCAGGTGCCGGGCGTGTTTCGCTGACAGATGTAATATATAAGAGAAGCCGGAATATATTTAGATTGGTTTGTGAAAAGCGACAATAGCAGAAACGCAGTAAAACGATGAAAATTGCTGATTAGGAGGATTAGCGGATGAATCTTACAATGATTAAGAAAGACTTTTCAAGAAATAAGGCAATCAACATTACACTACTGTTATTTATTGTCTTATCGGCATGTCTGATATCGGTAGGAACTATGATAGTTATACAACTTTTCGGTGCTATTGACAGTATGTACGAAATAGCAAAACCTCCTCATTTCATGCAAATGCATACAGGAGAGATTAATTGGGAGGAATTGAACGACTTTGCCGAAAGTGTTGATTATGTGGAGAGTTGGCAAGTCATAGAGATGGTAAATATTTATGGGGGAAATATCCGTATAACAAAACCTGACGGTAAATATTATGTAATGTCCGACAGCCTTTTGGATATTGGTTTTGTAAAGCAAAACGATAAGTACGATCTTTTGCTGGATACCAACAATACACCTATTTATCCGTCTAAAGGAGAAATAGGAGTGCCCATAATTTTGCTGGACAGCTATGATATTAAGATTGGAGATACACTGACTATTACGGAAGGGGATTATTCCAAAGACTTTACAGTTACCTCCTATGTTCGCGATTCGCAGATGAATTCAACATTGTGTTCGTCTACAAGATTTTTGATTAACGAGGAAGAGCATGACGAAATAAAAAATCGTATTGGAAAGATTGAGTATTTGATAGAGTTTTATTTTCCCGATGAATCTTTGGCATCAAAATTTCAGACTACCTATGAAAAGGCCGGAATGCCGGCAAACGGGCAGCCTATAACCTATGCGATTATAAGGCTTGTAAGCGGTATTTCTGATATTATCATGGTTCTTATCATTGTTTTGGTAAGCTTGTTTCTAATCTTTGTGGTGGCAATTTGTCTGCGGTTTACCATTTTAACTGCCATGGAAGAGGAGATAAAGTCAATTGGAACAATGAGAGCAATTGGAATGTCCTATAAAAATATCAGCCAGATTTACCTGATTAAATACAGGTTTTTGGCGATTTTAGGATGTATAGCCGGTTATGCCCTTTCGCTGGTGATAAACAAATACTTTACATCACATATTGCCGAAACCTTTGGTCCGCCTAAGCTGACCTTGGCAGCAATGTTGGCTCCGATTGCTACGGTATGCCTTGTGTATTTGTTTGAGATATATTTCTGTAAAAAAATTATCAAAAAGATAAAGAGGATTACTATTGTAGAAGCTCTTAGAAGCGGTGCGGACAGAAGCAAGGCCAATGCATCGCGGGTGGCAAAATTTATAAATTTAAGCAAATTCAAAAGTTTGCCGGTTGATATATTGATGGCTGTTCAGGATGTGGCGGTAAAGGCCAGAGCATGGCTTTTGCTATTCTTTGTTATACTGATTGCCATTGGTATAATGGTAGTTCCGGTAAACTTACATAATACGTTTAAGTCCCCGAAATTTATTACTTACATGGGACAATCACAAAGCGATATTGTTGTCTCGCTGGCCAAATCTGAGAATATTGCAGAAAAGTTTGACGAAGTATTTGACGTTTTAAACTCAGATTCGGAAGTTGAGGATTATAACGTAGAGGCAGAAGTTGTATATGAAGCCATTAATAAAGATGGGGATTGGACTAATATCCATGTTGATTGCAGTGACGTTGCAAAAAGCGAACTTCAGTATCTTGAAGGGAAGGCACCGGAAAACGAAAACCAAATTGCCCTTTCGGTATTAAATGCCAATGAAATGGGAGTAAAGGTAGGAGATACTCTGCCTATGCTGATTAACGGTCAAGAAATGAGCATCGTTGTTTCGGGAATTTACCAGGACGTTACCAGCGGCGGCTTTACCGCTAAAATGATGCGTCCGTATGACAAAGAAGCAGTGGAAGGGTATTCATTCTACATAAATGTTAAAGACGGTGTGAATATTCAAAAAAAGATAGATTTATATAAGAATAAAATGGGCGTAGAAACAGAAGTTGTGTCTATGGAAGAATTTATCGACCAGACATTGGGCGGAGTTTCCCGTCAGTTGGGAAAGGCAGTGGTTGCGGTTATAATCATGTCAATGTGTTTGGTTGCTCTGATTATCATTTTGTTCTTCAATTTGCAAGCTGCAAAAGAATATTCACAAGTTGCCATTATGAAAGCAATCGGTTTTTCGGTACAGGATATAAGAAAACAATATCTGTTAAAGGTTCTTATGGTGTCAATGATTGGTATAGTTTTCGGTACAGTATTGGCAAATGCTTTGGGTGAAGGTATAGTTAGCGGTATTCTAAGTATTCTGGGTCTTGGGATTTCAAAAATTACATTTATTATAAATCCTGTAAATGCGTACTTATTGTGTCCGATTGCTACTCTCATAGTCGCTGTGGCGGTAACATGGTATTCTTCGAAGGCTTTTAAAAGATATAATATCGTTCAGCTAATTAATGAGTAATTCAAAAATCATTAAAATTACGGGAAGGGATAACATACTATGAAGACAATTTTGGAAGCAAAGAATTTATATAAGACTTTTGGAAAATCAAAAGAAGAAGAAACTGTAGTACTAAAAGGCGTAAATCTTGCGATAAAAGAAGGAGAATTTGTTGCAATCATGGGCCAGTCCGGCTCAGGTAAATCAACACTTCTCTACAACATCAGCGGTATGGACAGACCTACCGGAGGACAGGTTATATTTGATGGAGAAGACATATCCGGCTTGTCCGATGAAGAAATGAGCCAGATTCGGTTAAATAAAATGGGATTTATATTTCAGCACTCTCATTTGTTAAAGACTCTATCAATTAAAGAAAATATTGCTCTTCCGGGTATTAAAGCGGGAAAAAAACCCAGAAATATGGTAATGAATGACACGAAAAAACTCATGGATAGAGTTGGAATCGGAAACATTGGAGGACATGACATTACCAAAGTTTCAGGGGGACAATTACAGCGTGCTGCTATATGCAGAGCACTAATCAATTCTCCTAACATAATTTTTGCAGATGAGCCTACAGGAGCTTTGAATTCCAGCACTTCGTCGGAAGTAATGAATATTTTGAACGATATTAATCAGAATGGAACAACCCTTTTGGTTGTTACCCATGATATAAAAGTGGCAGCAAGGGCAGACAGAGTCATCTATTTTTCAGACGGAAATATTGAAGCGGAATGCACACTGGGTAAATTCAACACACAGAAAAATAATTTAAAAGAACGGGAAGATGAACTGATTAAATGGTTAAAAGAAAGAGGTTTTTAGGGGGATAACATGTCAAAGAAAGCAATTTTATACGGTAAAACGGTTAACGTTCCGGAAGAATATGATAGCATCTCCAAGTTATTGATTTATGTTGGGGAGAAGTATCCGCATAAGGGCTTGACATTTATAAGTGCATCCGGAGATGAGGAATTTCTTTCATATTCCGAGCTTTTGGGTTATGCACGCAGATACCTTAAGACTCTGCATCAGAGGGGTGTCAAGCAAGGAGATGTTGTCATACTGGAAATCGACAACTCGAAAGAGTTTTACAAAACCTTTTGGGCATGTGTCTTAGGAGGAATAGTTGTTGCACCGATAAGCCAGCCTACATCATGGGAACCCAATTCAGCAGGGCTTCTGAAATTGTCCAAGGTTTGGGAAGTCTTAAAAAAGCCCTTAATATTGATTGAAGAACCGTTTCGTGCCCAATATCAAGGGTTGAAGGACAGCGGCTGTTTTGAAGGATTTGAATTTATTTCAACGCAGGAACTGGAAAACAGCGAAATGGAAGACGACATATGTTACCCGGGACCGGATGAACTGGTATTTTTACAGTTTTCTTCGGGTAGTACCGGAATTCCCAAGGGAGTAAAACTGACAAACAGAAATATATTAACCAATATTATTGCCATATCCAACAGATTTGAAAGTACAGAAAACGATACGGTTTTTACATGGCTGCCTCATACCCATGATATGGGAATGTTTGCCCAGCACCTTACTCCCGTAAAAAACGGATGCAACATCATGGTGTTTTCACCGTTTACTTTTGTCCGTTCACCTTATATGTTTCTGAAAAAAATTACCGAGCACAAAGGGACTTGGTTCTGTGCCACAAACTTCGGATATGATTGGATGACAAGAAAAATATCCGACGATAAGTTGGCTTCATTGGACTTATCTTCTCTTCGATTTGTTGCCAATGGTGCTGAACCTATTTCTACCTTGGTAATAGACAATTTTGTGAAAAAGTTCTCTAAATGCGGGTTTAGGGAAAATATGATGAAACCTGCGTATGGAATGGCAGAAGCAACAGTGGGTGTTACTATGCCAAAAATCGGTACGCCGGTAAGAGTTGAGAGAATATGCAGAACAAAGATGATTAATGAAAATATTGTAGCTACGGTTGAGAATAACAATGAAACCGACAAAATTGAATTTGTGCATGAGGGGCATCCTTTTGACGGTGTGGATGTAAGGATTGCAGATGAAAACGGAAATACCTTGGATGAATACATGATTGGAGAAATTCAAATTAGGGGAAATAATGTTACTTCCGGGTATTACAACAATGATGAAGCTACAAAAGACCTATTTATAGATGGCTGGTTACGTACCGGAGACCTCGGTTTTATGGCGGACAGTTCCCTTGTAGTGAGCGGAAGAATAAAAGATGTTATATTTGTTAGAGGTCAAAACTACTTTGCACATGATTTGGAGGAAATTATTTACGAACTGGACACTATAGACAGAGGAAATATTGCTTTGGTGGGACATTTTAACAGCAAGACTCAGCAGGAGGAACTCCTTGCATTTATAAAGTACAAGTCTAGTATTGAAAAATTTCTTCCACTGCGTAAAAGTATCATTGATAAACTTCATGAAGCATTGGGCGTGGAGATAACCCATGTGATTCCGGTTAGTGCCATACCGAAAACTACTAGCGGTAAAGTGCAGCGTTTCCAACTGCGCAAAAACTTTGAAAATGGAGAATATGATGACTTACTCAGAGAAATTGAGGAGTGTATTCAAAAAAAGCAAAATAAGGAAAAATCAATTCAACAACCCCGTAACGAACTGGAAATGTTTTTGCGGGAAAGCTGGTCTAAAATTTTAAATATACCGGAACAAAGCATATCTATTGATGATGCATTTTTTGCTTTGGGCGGTAACTCAATTAAGGCATATCAATTGCTTGATGAAATATCAAAGCATTTAAAAAGGGAAGTTGGAAGTGAACTTTTGGCTTCCTGCAAGACAATAAGACAAATTTCCGAGTATATTGAAGGTATGCCGTCTGTTGATAAGAACTCTGCGATAGAGTTGGAGACCGACAATCGGATAGATATGGACAAGGCTGTTGCTATCACCGGATTGGCTCTAAGATTGCCCGGTGCCAAAAACCAACAAGAGTTTTGGAACAACCTGTGTTCTAAAAAAGATTGCATATCCCAAATCAGTCCCAAGAGAAAGGAGCTTTCCGGCAAACCGGAATGGAATGACTGGCTCGGAGAGCTTGAGGACATTGAGTGTTTTGATAACGAATTTTTTGAAATCTCTGCTGAAGAGGCAAAATTTATGGACCCTCAGCAAAGGCTTATTTTAGAAACATCCTATGAAGCCTTAGAGGATGCGGGAATGATTCCAGGGCTTGAAGAAGAGCGCAATATTGGAGTATACTCGGGTATCAGTACCAATACATACTACCAGCTTCTTGCAAGGTATATTGAAAAATACGGTGCAGAGAAGCTTCACCCTAATACCATGGTTGGCAATATGCATAACATTACAGCGGCAATTATATCCCATGCATATAATTTTACTGGTCCTGCATTATCCATTGATACTGCATGTTCATCCTTTTTGGCAGCTCTTCATCATGCAGTAGAGGCAATAAGACACAAAAGCATTGAGGGTGCGGTTGTGACAAGCGCCAATATTTTGGTCGTTCCCATTGCACACATACTTTCAAAAACGGCGGGAATTGTATCATCCACCAAAAACGCCAGAGTATTTGACAAGGATGCCGACGGGACTGTCTTGGGTGAAGGTGTGGTGGTTGTCTATCTTGAGCCTTTGGCAAAAGCAATAAAAGAAAACAAAAATATCTATGCGGTAATAAGGGGAAGTGCTATCAATAACGATGGATACTCGCTGGGAATTATGGCACCAAACCCTAAAGGACAATATAAAGTTTTGTTGGAAGCATATAATGATGCCAAACTTTCGCCTGGCGAAATCGGCTATATAGAGGCCCACGGAACAGGAACCACCATTGGAGACCCTATTGAGGTTAATGCATTGTCCAAGTTGTTCTCGGAATATAACGTAGAAAAATCCAGCAATATTGGAATAGGTTCTGTAAAGACAAATATCGGGCATCTTTTATCGGCATCTGGGGGAGCTTCCCTGGCAAAGGTTTTGCTTTGCCTTAAAAATAAAAAATTGGTTCCAAGTCTGCATATGGAAGAAATTAATCCCGCACTCCAGATAGAAAAAACACCTTTTTATGTTGTACAAGAGGTAGAGGAGTGGAAAGTAAAAGAAGGAAGTACACGCAAAGCGGGAATAAACAGTTTTGGATTGGGTGGAACCAATGTACATTTAATCTTGGAAGAATGGAATCAAAGTCATAACATACAGAAAGAAAAGAGAAAAGTGAATCTTCTCACTTTATCGGCCAAGTCTGAGAGAGCATTGGAGGTTATGATCAAGCAAACTGAGGACATGCTTAGGGATTTACCCGAGTTGAATATCCATGATATGTGCTTTACCCGCAACCGTTATAGAAAACACTACAGTTACCGTGCAGCATGTGTTATTTCTGAAAATGAAAAGGCAAGAACATTGGAGGGTATTAAAAGAGGACAATTCTTGAAAGGTCGTTCGGCAAAAACATGCATATATATAGGCGACCTGAAAAAGAACTGTAAAGATATTCCTAATCTTTTTGATGAAACCAGTGAGACATTTATAAAGAACTTCTCTGAAATTAGTGAGTGTGCTAAAAAGCATGGAATAACCGATTTGAATCACTACAATAGAAACGATTTGGCTCATTTTACTTACTGGTATTCATTGGTACGGGCTCTTAAAGACAGCGGTACAAATATCAATGAGATTTATGGTGTAAATTCGGGACAAGCTTTAGCAGATGCAGCAAATGGAAAAATTGATTTACAAACGGCGCTGAGAATGTATTTTCAAGAAGCGGAAGGTATTTTGGAGGAGAATGGCGCCGATAGTAAGCCGCAAAGAATAAAATCGGATATTGTCTTAAGCATATGTATGCAAGAAGAGTTATCGGATATATTGCCTGAGGAAGTTCAAAGCAAACTCAAAATAGTTGATTTTCAACCGTCCCCTGAAGGTTCTTTTGATTCCAGTTTGCTTACTATCATAGGAGAACTGTATGTGGCCGGAGCTGATTTTAACTGGGATTATATATATCCGGACGGATTGGGAAAACTTATGAATTTGCCGTCATATCCGTTTGAGAAAAAATCTTTTTGGATTAGCTGTTGAAAGGAGAATGAAAATGAGTAAACAAGAAATTATTGATTTTATTAAAGCTGAAATTGCCGCAATTTTAAATGAAGAACCGGATTCTATTGATGAGGATATAAACTTTTTAAGAATTGGAATTTCTTCCGTTCAGGCTTTAAAGATTATCAATAGAATCAGAAAGAAACTCGAAATCGATATTAATCCGGTTGCAATGTTTGAATATAAAACCATTTCCGAACTTGCCGGTTACTTAAGTGAGTGTGCAAAAATGCGTGAAGAAGAGGTGATATGATGACTGAGGATAAAAGACAAGCAGCTATTATTGAGGAAGCAAAAGCTTTTGTAGATGCCGAGATTCGCCCATTTGTGAATGATTTTGAGGAAAAGGGCGGCGTTCCTTTGGAGCTTATTCGGAAAATGGCTGCAAAAGGATATTTGGCTGCTCCGTTCCCCGAAAAGTACGGTGGACTTGGCCTCGACCCGGTCTACTACGGATTGTTTACTGAGGTATTCGGAAAAGCTTGTATGGCGACAAGAAGCCTTATTACTGTACATACATCACTGGTTGGTGAAACCTTGCTGCGTTTCGGAACGGAGGAGCAAAAAGAAAAGTGGCTGCCGCAGTTGGCCCGGGGAGAAAAGATTGCCGCTTTCGGTTTGTCGGAGCCGGATATCGGGTCTGATGCAAAAAGTATCATGACCACCTGGAATGAAGAGGATGATTGCTATGTCATAAACGGCAGGAAAAAGTGGATCACTTTCGGTGATATTGCGGATGTTTTCATAATTATTGCATCCAATAATGGAAAAAGTACTGCATTTATTGTGGAAAGGTCCTTTCCGGGGGTAGAAACAAAAAGAATCAACGGATTGATGGCTGGGCGTGCAACTTATCTTGCTGAAATTTCTTTGAATCAAGTAAAGGTGCCCAAAGAAAATGTGTTGGGAAAACTAAACTTTGGCTTCGAGTATATTGTTTCAACAGCTTTGGACAATGGACGTTTCAGCATTGCTTGGGCAGGTCTTGCAATTGCACAGGAGGCTTTGGAGGCAATGGTATCATACTCCAGAAGCCGTTCGCAGTTTGGCAACAAGCTGAGAAGTTTTCAGCTCATCCGCGGTATGATTGGCGATGCTGTAACGAAAATTCATGCAGCCAGAGCTCTTTGCATGAGAGCCAGCGAATTGAGAAAACAAAAGGATCCCGATTCAGCCATGGAAACAACAATGGCAAAATACTTTACATCGAAAGTTGCTGTGGATGTGGCAAATGATGCCCTGCAGATTCATGGTGGCAACGGGTTTACCAATCAGTATCCGGTAGAAAGATTATACAGGGAAGCTAAAGTTTTGGAAATCATTGAAGGTTCTTCCCAGATACAGCAGGAGATAATTTCTGATTTTGGATTAAAACGCTATTATAAGAGGAGCAATAAATCATGAGGTTTGCATTACTATTTCCGGGGCAAGGGTGCCAGTATATAGGCATGTGCGCCAAGCTGATTGAAGAATACCAGGCAGCATATGAAGTTTTTGAAGAGGCAAACCGTGCCTTGGGTTACGATATACGTTCTCTGATATTAAAAGGTAATATTGAAGAGCTGACTTTATCAAAAAATGCTCAACCGGCAGTTGTAACTGCAGGTTATGCCCTATATCGTGTTTTTGAAGAACAAATAGGCATAAAACCTTTTTGTGCTGCGGGACATAGCTTGGGCGAGATTACGGCTCTTGTTTGCGCGGGTGCGGTTTCTTTTTCCGATGGCGTTGTATTTGCCAGAAAAAGAGGGGAAATTATGCATCAAGCGATGGATCAAAAGAAGGGGAGATCCGGAGTTGTAGTGGACTTGGAAGTTTCGGTATTGGAAAGCATCATCGAATCCATTCAAGCCAAAGAATATGTGACAATTTCCGGTTACAATTCGCCAAGACAGTTTGTTATTGCAGGCACCCAAGAAGCTCTTAAAATTTTAGACAGGGAGTTGGACGAAACTGACGGACAATTTATTCCATTTAGAATGATTCCGATGAAAGCTGATGCTCCCTACCACAGTGAACTTATGTCCTTTGCAACTTGCGAACTGGAAGAGTCTATAAGAAGTATAGAATTCGGAAAAACAAACTTTGACATTTGGTCCACCGTTACCGGAAAGATAATCGGAGAAACGGACAGCATTTCGGAGATTCTATGCAATCAATTGGTGCTGCCCGTCAGGTGGAATCAAGTTTTAGAACAGATTGCCGCATCGGGAGTGGAGCTGTTTGTTGACATAGGGCCTCAGCAGATAACAAGAAACCTGGTGAGGGAAAACCCGCAATTGCCTATGTGTTTGTCGTTTGACGATGAAGAAGACAGAGAAAAGATAATACAATACATTAAAGGGGGAGGGGTGCTATGAAATCTCAGCAAAATCCTGCCAGCATGAAAGAATATAACCTTAGGGTAAAGAAATATCTTCCGGGGGGCGTTCATTACAATTTCCGCCTGCCGTGGGAGGAAACCCCTATACACTTTGTCAAAGCAGACGGAAGCAGAGCTTGGGATATGGACGGGAATGAATACCTTGATTTGTACGCCAGATTTGGTGCTATGATAGTGGGACATGGAAATAAGGAATACAATGAGTGCTTAAAAGAAACCATTGACAGGGTGCTTTCGGTAAGCCACTGTGATATGGATGCCGAAGCTTTAGAATTAATTGCCAAATTTATTCCTTCTGCCGAGATGATCCGCTTTGGACTTTCGGGAACTGAAATTGTTCAAAATGCGCTTCGACTGGCAAGGGCATGGACAGGTAAGAACCGTTTTGTCAGATTTATAGGCCACTATCATGGAAATGCTGATAATATTATGGGAGGAAGGGCACCTAAGACTGGAGATCCTATTCCGTCGGATTATGTTGGAGACTTGAAAGGTACGGACGGTCGTGCAAAAGATTCAATGGAAAGTCAGTCATATCTTATTCCGTGGAACAATGCCGACATTCTTGAAAACCTTTTAAAGAGCAAAGGTCATGAAATTGCAGCAGTGATAACCGAACCGGTTTGCGTAAATGGAGGAAGCGTGCTTCCTGCTCCGGGATATCTAAAGAGAGTGAGAGAATTGTGTGATGAATACAATGTTGTACTCATCTTTGATGAAATTATAACCGGTTTTCGAATGGGATTGGGAGGCGCACAACAGGAATATGGTGTAACTCCGGACTTGACTACCTTGGGCAAGGCTATAGCGGGTGGCGGAGTTCCTGTATCCGCACTGGTTGGCAAAAAAGAGATTATGCAGCTTTTAGTAGATAAGAAAGTCATCCATGCCGGAACATTTAACGGGTATCCCCTTGGAACAGCTGCAGTAAAAGCTACCCTTGAAATACTGAGCAGAAATAATGGACAGGCTATCTCACAAATGAATGAGAAAATGGTAATGATACATGAAATATTAAAAAGTGAAGCTGATAATGCAGGGCTTCCCCTTGTGATTCAGGGACCTCCCGGATGTGCTTCTTACCATGTATGCAAGGATGTTTTAAAGAATCCGGAAGAGTATGACTTTGAGATTATGTCTCTGGACATTATTTTAAACAATAGCCTTTTGAAAAACGGTATACTGGTTTCTTCAATTTCAAGAATGTATCCGAATATCAGCCTTAATGAAGACGACGTGGAATGGTTTAGGGAAAGAGTCCGTAATGCAGTAATAGAAACAAAAGAAATATATGATGAGATTGTCTAAAAAAGAAATCTATCGGATGGGGGGTAAAAAAATGCAAAATAAAACAATTGCCATAATTGGCGCCGGAGTTATGGGCAGTGCTACAGCATTGCATATAGCAAGATACGGATACCGGGTTATCCTCAAGGATATTTCAACTGAAATTTTGGAAAAAGCCAGGAAAAATATAAGAAATGAATACCGTTCTGCATGCATGATGAATAAAGAATATTCTTCTGTAAGTTTGGATACGATTCTTCAGAACATATCGTTTCAAGAAGACTATAATGGTGTTGAAGCAGCTGATATTATTATAGAAAATATTACTGAAGACATGGAAAAGAAGATTGCCGAGTATAAGCGTTTGGGAGAAGTATGCAATAAAGATGCTTTCTTTGCTCTAAATACCAGTTGTATTTCGATTACCAAATTGGCTTCGTATTTGCCGGATCCTCAAAGGGTAATCGGTACGCATTTAATGAATCCTGTTCCTTTAAAGGAAATGGTAGAGGTTATAAAGGGATATCATACATCAAAAGAAACGGAAGAAGAGATTGTTTCGTTTCTGAAAAGTCTTGGAAAGAAGCCTATTGTCATTGGAGATTTGCCGGGTTTTGTCTCTAACCGTATTTCACATCTGTTTATGAATGAGGCAGCCTTTATTGTGCAAGATGGAATTGCAACGCCGGAGCAGGTGGACAACATTATCAAACTGGGTTTCAACCACAAAATGGGGCCATTGGAAACAGCGGATTTGATAGGATTGGATACTGTAGTAAATTCCTTAGAGGTCTTATATGAAAGCTATCAGGATCCGAAATACAGATGCTGCCCTCTGCTCAAAAAGATGGTGGATGCAGGTCACTTAGGTAGAAAAAGCGGCAAAGGCTTTTACAAATATTAAAGGGGGGAGGAGTTATGGGAGAGAAAAAAGAGATAAAATGTGTTGTGTGGGATTTGGATAATACCATATGGGACGGAATATTGCTTGAGTCTGATGATGTGCAGTTAAAACCGGGGATCAAAGAAATTATTGAGACGCTGGACAGCCGAGGAATTCTTCATTCCATTGCAAGTAAAAATGAATATGATTTGGCAATGTCAAAGCTTAAAGAGTTTGGTCTCGATGATTACTTCCTTTATCCTGAAATACATTGGGATGCAAAATCAATTTCTTTGGAGCGGATACAGAAGAATATCAATATCGGAATGGATACGATACTTTTTGTTGACGACCAGGAATTTGAATTGGCAGAGGTTAAGAATGCTCACGAATCCGTTAATTGCTTAAATGCAAATGAGTATCAGACATTACTGAGCGATCCGCGCCTAAATCCCAGATTTATTACGGTTGATTCTGCACGCAGACGAAAGATGTACCAGGACGATTATAAACGAAAACAAGCAGAAGAGGAGTTTAGCGGACCTTCGGAAAAGTTTTTGGCTTCACTGAATATGAAATTTTCTATCAGCGATACTCAGGAGGAAGATTTGAGGCGGGCCGAGGAGCTTACCGTAAGGACCAATCAGTTGAATGCTACAGGTAAAACATTCAGTTATGATGAATTAAATGAGCTTAGACAATCGGAAAATTATAAATTGCTTATCTGCGAATTGGAAGACAAATTCGGAAGCTACGGAAAGATAGGCTTGGCCTTAATAAACATGAGCGAAGATTACTGGAGATTGGAAATGATGTTAATGTCCTGTCGGGTTGTATCAAGGGGAGTAGGCACTGTTCTGCTTAATTATATAATGAAAGAAGCAAAAAGGAACAATAAGCGTCTTCTTGCCGATTTTAGAGATACAGGACGCAACAGGATGATGCAAATATGTTTTCGTTTTGCGGGATTTAAAGAAAAGTCCTCAGACGGAAACGGAAACTATGTATTAGAACACGATCTGGAAAATATTCAGGATTTTCCTGACTATATTGAAATATCTACAAATGTTAAATGGTAGGGAGAGGGAAGTATGGATTATAGAAATGAAGTAAGAAATTTTATTATGGAGAATTTATCTATTGATGATGACAATGTCAGCTTTACAGATGATGACAACTACTTTGAATTGAGATTTGTAAATTCACTTTTTGCAATGAAATTAGTAAACTTTGTGGAACAAAAATTTGACATTGAAGTTGACAATGATGAGCTGGACATAAAAAACTTTAGCACTGTAAACAATATCGTGGCTTTAATCAATAAGAAAAAGAAAACCGAATAGAAACGATAATATGAACATTGACACTAATTCGGACTGTATTTTAAGTAGTGAAGAAGATTGATGAAAAAAGGTTCTATAGCAGTATATTTCAAATGGTTACTGCTATAGAACCTTCTAAGTTCTATTTATTTTCCTTTAAAAAAATGACGATGTCAAATTCACCGATAGGAGTTGACAAAGGCAGCAGCAAAGCCTTATCGTTGTCAATAGAATATGGTTTGTATTCACCTACATAAATTTGCGGAGGGACAATATCACAGGTGTAGTTGTGCTGTGCCAAAAGAGTTAACGCGTTTCCGCCGATGATATTTGCCATTTCTCCCAGGGCTGAAGATGCGAAGTTATCAATTTTATCCATTTCCATGCCGGACAATATTTTAACCATTTCGAGAGTCATATTTTTCGGAAAGCTAAAGAGGATTTTTCCTTTTAAATCTCCTATAACTCCAAGTTCAACATTGGCATCTTTGTCGTTGGATAAATCTTCTATCAATTTCAAGTCTCCTCTTTGAGGCTCTATATCAACCATTAACTGAAGTACTTCTTTTGCTGCTTTGTAAAAGGAGTTTACATATTCCGCTTTCATTATATTTGTCCTCCTTTGCTTTTAACATATTCACCAATCTTCTGATCCATATTGCCGACATGCATGATGAGCCAGGTCATAAGCTTACCGCCGAATTCCTGTATCCTGTTTTCATTAAAGCCTTCTTCCTCAAAAATCTTCACATAATTGTCAATACCTTCTTTGAAAGTGGCATGAGCCTTTTTGTGAGCTTCAAGCTCAGGATAATTTATCTTGGCCTGATAATCTTCTTCTTCCTTGAAATGAACGATTACATAGTCTTTCATAAAGGCCATTGTTTCCTTTACTTTGTCGATTCTGGCATTCCAATCTTCTTCGCTTCGAATAATCCTGGTAAAATCAGAGACACGTCTAAAGAGTTCTTCATGCTGCTCATCAATTAAATCTACACCGATTTTGTACTTCTCTTTCCACATCATATTAATCCCTCGCTTTCTGTATTATAATTTTACCTCGAAATCCTGTCCCAAAAGCCCATCTGCGATTCTATTACAATAGCCTCATTTGTATGTAATATCTTCCTGACGCTTTAAAAGAACAGCCAAAAGTATAATAAGTATAGTATTGCGTATCGATTTATTTTTCGGAAATTTTGCAGAACTATTTTATAGGGAAAATATATATTTGAAGTTTGTTGACGTGAAGAGTATAATAGTAAACGTTACATATAAGAAGGAAGGGAATTTGGTTGCTTCGATTTTTACGCCAACAAAAACAATCTCAAACTTATTCCAAGCAGATGAGACGAGAAGTAATGTTCCTCACGTGGCCTGCATTTATAGAATTGGTTATGTCTACTTTGTTTAGCATGATTGACATGATTATGGTAGGGCGGCTCAGCTCGGCAGCGATATCGGCTGTTGGACTTACTACTCAGCCTTTTATGGTTCTGTTGGCGGTGTTTTCTGCTGTTAACGTGGGTACAACCACCATTGTGGCATGGAACATTGGTGCCGGCAATACTGAAAAGGCGAAGACAATTGCCAGGCAAACTATTGTCCTAAACTTTGTTATGGGAATTATTGTAAGTGTGGTAGGAGTTGCTCTGGCCCATAAAATTGTAGTCTTTATGGGCGCAGAGGCGGATACAATTAAGGATGCTACCGCATACTTTCAAATAGTATCTGCCGGACTGGTTTTCCAGGCAGTTAGCATGGGAATTACTGCTGCCCTAAGGGGAGCTGGAGAAACAACGCTTCCTATGATGTACAATGTGGGCAGTAATCTTTTCAATGTCCTGGGAAACTATTTGCTTATATTCGGAAAGTTTGGCTTACCTAAATTGGGCGTGGCAGGAGCTGCGATTTCCACTTCCGTATCAAGATTTATAGCCTGTGTAGTTGGTCTTTATATAGTATTTTTTTCAAAAAGGTCTGTTATATCGCTTAAGGTTAGGGGCAGCTATCGAATAAACTTTGATATTGCCGGGGAAGTTTTCTCAATTGGTTTGCCGTCGGCACTGGAGCAATTTGTGATTCAGGGCGGGCTTATGATGTTTGCACGTACAGTCTCAAGCTTGGGAACTATGACATTTGCTGCTCATCAGATAGGTCTTAGTATTTGCGGGCTTACTTTTTCACCCAGCATGGCTTTCGGTGTTGCCGGTACGACTTTGGTGGGGCAAAGTCTTGGCGCAAATGATGAGGAGAGGGCTCAAAGGTATGCCGATATCATACATCATATGGCTATTGCTGTTGCCTGCTTTATGGGAGTAATGTTTATTTTGTTTTCGTATCCCTTGGCATGTCTATATACCGAAGACCTGGAAGTAGCTGCGATGGCCAGTGTTATACTTAAAATAATGGCTCTTGCCCAACCCGGGCAATCGACACAGCTTTCTCTTGCAGGTGTGCTCAGGGGAGCAGGGGATACTATGTTTCCATTGTATTCGTCTGCTTTCGGTATATGGATTTTCCGTGTGCTGGTTGCCTATGTTTTTGTAAATGTTTTTCATTGGGGGCTGGTAGGAGCATGGGCAGCTTTGGTGCTTGATCAATATACAAGGGCCGCTATTGTGTATTTCAGGTTTGTTTCAGGCAAGTGGAAGTATATTAAGGCTAGAAACTCAGAGATAGCGAAAATGAAAGCATGTTCTTGATTTTTTGAATGAAGTTTTACCTTACAAAAATGTTATAGTCATAAACTTGGTATATATGGTATACTTATAAAACAGACATACTGTATACTGAATTGATATAAAAATACTTTTGCAGGGGAGATGCAGCAGCGTGGAATTAGGTGTGGGATTAATTAAGGTCATAATTTTAGGTATTATCGAGGGAATTACAGAGTGGCTGCCCATAAGCAGTACGGGGCATATGATTTTGGTAGAAGAGCTTATAAAGATGAATATGTCCGATGAATTTATGGAAATGTTCAGGGTTGTCATACAGCTTGGAGCCATTATGGCGGTGGTCGTTTTATACTGGAATAAGCTTTTTCCTTTTTCTTTCAAAGACGGGGTACAAATAAAGAAAGATACTTTTTCCTTGTGGATTAAGGTGCTGGCTGCCACTTTGCCGGCGGCATTGATAGGTATACCTTTTGATGATAAAATTGATTCATTGTTTTATAACTACACAACAGTTGCTATAACCTTGATCGTATATGGTATTTTATTTATCATTATGGAGAACAGAAACAAGTCAAAGATTTCTCTAATTAGCACTTTTGATGAACTTGGTTATAAAGCTGTCCTGTTAATCGGAGTATTTCAGGTTCTTGCTCTTATTCCGGGAACATCCCGCTCCGGTGCGACAATTTTGGGAGCAATAATGATTGGCTGCTCGAGAGAAATTGCTGCGGAGTTTTCCTTCTACCTGGCAATACCGGTTATGTTTGGGGCAAGCCTATTAAAATTGGTGAAGTTTGGATTTGCTTTTTCGCAACTTGAATTAATTATACTCTTTACGGGCATGATTGTTGCCTTTGCTATCTCGATTTTCGCTATCAAGTTTCTTATGGGATATATCAAGAGGAATGATTTTAAAGCCTTCGGCTACTACAGAATTATACTGGGATTGATTGTTGTTCTTTACTTTTTGGCTGTAAGATAAGAAAGGTTTTGAAGGGAATATGGAAAATCTATATTCCCTTCATCATGTATTTTATATCCTTTGTCAAATCAATTGAGCTTCTATTTCGACTTTACGAACCGACACGCTTTCAATATTGCAACCTACAGGAATACCTTTTTCAAGGCAAAATTCCATCAATTCATTAAATATGGACTTTGAAAGGGATACGGATTTGTTCAGTATATCCTCGGAATTCATCAGGTCATTTTCCAGCCACCTGGGTATACTGATTCCCAGCCACTTCATGAATTCCAATGTTTTTGTTGAGCCGCAAGGTGTAAGGGTAAATATAATCGGAACCATTGCCAGGTTGTTGTTTTTTGAGTAGTAGTAATAATCGGACAGAAAATCCTTTGCAGCCTCAACATTATATACCGCTTGAGTAATAAAATATTTGCAGCCTTTATTAATTTTTCCGATGATTCTTAAGTGTTCGTCGGTATTTTTCATATGCCTTTCGGGTATGGCAACACCGCCTAAGACAAGGTCGGGATTTGTGTCTTGGCTTATTTTATAAGCGTCGGACAATTTTAGCAGCACGGACTGATTTCTTGAAGCCGCACCCACGAAGACAGAAAAGGCGTCTTGCCCGGGTACCGGGCGTATCAAATGGATAAACTCATCCGGAGTATACTTGCCAACGCTTCTGTAAATGATTTTGGGTATTTTTAAAGCGTTTAGATAGTTTTCACTGTAAGTTTGGGGATCAACGGTTTCCATAAAGGGAAACGGCCTGTCCTCAGCAATGCGGTCTTTTTCGTCCTGAAGGTCATATATGACCAAACCGTCTATATCTAGACCTTTTATTCGTTCAATATGTTTTTGGGATATTTCTTTTATTTTTTCCTCTGTGTTGTTTTTCTTAGGAGGGGTTATACCGTAAGTAATAATACCCGACTCCCTGTTTATAATCTTTTGCTTTAACATTTGATTCACCTTTAAATCTTTTTAGAAGCTCTTTAACATGCAGCTTTTTGATGAAAATATTATACCAGAATGTATTCTAAATTGCATTATATTAAATTGAGGATGATTATGTATATCTATGATTATTTTGCTTGTTTTTCATCATTATTGCAGTATTTTATTTTTTATGTTATTATATAGAATAAGAATTATATTTCTGTTAACTGTTTTGTTATTTTACAGTAGCTAGAGGAGTAAAAAATGAGGTTTATAGTTAGTATTGATTTTGACAAAAGTCTTGAATTGCCGTTCAACTATAATAAAATTCTCCAGGGATTTATATATAGAAATATCATGGATAAAGATTTGGCACAGTTTATACATGACAAAGGATTTTCTTATGAAAAACGTAAATATAAAATGTTTACATTTTCAAGACTTCAAGGAAAATTTTCAATTGATTCTAAAAGGAAAAAAATTATATACCAATCACCTGTTGAATTAATCGTTTCCTCTTGCTATGATGATTTTTTATTGACTTGTCATTGTCTCTTCTAAAGAGAGATGTAGAGATTGCAAGTCATAAAGCTTATGTAAGTAAAATGGATATTATTATGGAAGAGCCAAAGAGTATTCAAAAAATAAGGATGCTTTCACCTGTCACAGCTTATTCAACTTTGGATGATAAACGAACAGTCTATTTTTCTCCATATAATCACGATTTCAAAAGAATTATAAGGGATAATTTGATTAAAAAGTACAAGGCATTTTACAAGAAAAATTGCGGAAATGATATGGACTTTGATATAGAGATTGCTTCAGATAAATGCACAAAAGTCATAAGCAATTATGATGGCTTTATTATAGAAGGATGGATGGGAGATTTCGTTTTAAGAGGAAATCAGGAGCTTATAAAGCTTGCTTATGATGCAGGGGTTGGAGGTAAGAATTCCCAAGGTTTTGGATGCTTTAAGTTAATATAGGGGTGGTGCCGTGGAATATAGTATAGCGTTGAGGAGGCATTGGTGGTTCGATGCCGGTATTGCAGGGCTTTACTCAATTTCTAAAAGCCCGGATGAGAGGCTGTTGAAATTTGAGGTTAAGATGAATGTGGACAGCTAAAATCAGGCTTTGACATTTCAGGGTAAGGATATGGATACTCTCCGGGCTTATTTTGAAACCTGTTATGAGATTTTGGCTGAAAGATACTGGAATGTTTCTACTATAAAGCAGAAAGAACATCCTGAACTTGTGGTCTATGACAAAGAGAAGGACGAAATAACGCTGATGCCTAAAAGAAATCCGACTCCTGTTGTAAGCTTGTTTACAGGCGGAAGTAGTTGGAAAAGAGATGGAATTCCATACAGCGACATTACGGAGCCTTTGAAATCGAGGGTTGATGAATTTTTAGAAAAAAACAAGGCAGAATTGTGGGGTAAAAAAGAATTACTTCTTTTAACGCAACCTGTCTGTCATCAGAAGCTGACCATATTACCCAAAGAAAAGAAAAAAGAAAAAAGCGAAGTGTGCTGTGTTTGCGGAAAACATTCTCATTATATGATAGAAGTAGGTCTTCCGTCATTCTTGTTGTTTGCCAGTTCTACTGCAACAAAGTCATTTAACTCGCAGGGAAAGAAGCCGGCAAAGCTTTGCTGGGAATGTGAATTTATATCGAAATTTGCAGTTGAGTCCGCGTCATATATAAGAAAGAATGATTCAACTTTTGTTATTCAAGTGACATCACCGGACATTGACAAGCTTATTGAGATGCAGAGGGAGTTTGGTTCGTTATCCAGCCTTAGGATGTTGGACGACAAATATTTTTATGCCAATATTGGTCAGGAAGAGGACAGCCTCATAAAAAAATGTAGTGCACCTTATGAGTTGCTCTGGGCCTTTATGGAGGAAAAATACAGCCTGCTTTTGAAAGAGACCACTGAAGGTGAAGAAACTTCAGATGATACTCCGGACAACTTCTTCTTTGAATTTATCGAGAAACTCAGTAAAATGCCTGTTCAAATAAACGTGTTTTATGCAGTGGACAGCGGACAGACATTTTTGACTAAGAACCTTGTTTTATATGATGAGCTTGGATATTTTTACAGGCTGATACACCATATGAAAAAATCCGGAGTTAATACGCGCAAGCTGTTTAGCAGTCTGTACGAAGAAAAGTATGCCTTCAGGGAGAAGATACTTAGAAACGTTTTAAGAAAAAGCAGTATTTTAAGACATATTGAGCAATTTGCTTTCAGGATGGTTATGAGGGAGCAAAGAATCTCCATGAGCAATATTTTAAAATTCACAATAGAATATGAACAAATAATAAGGGGTGATGAGATGAACAAGGAGCAAATTGAAACGGCTGTCAATTTGGGAAAACAGATTGTAATTCAGGCAGTTGAGATGGCCAAGGCGGAGAACGAAAGCGAGAAGCAGGCATTAAAGAAAATTAAAGGAGATTTGTATCAACTGAGAAAGTCAAGGACAAAAACCGACTTTATAAACCAGCTTAACAACCTGCAGTTCAGGTACGGGATTGCGGTATCAAAGAACATCCTGGAGGGAATTTTGGAAGAGGTAGATTTTGAAGATTTCAGAGCTTATTGTGTGCTTGGTGCTTTGAATATTTATAATGCAAAAAACAGCAAAGAGAAGGAGGATTAATAATTATGAAAGATGCCAAAGCTATTACTGTTACATACATTACAAAAGCTACATATTCTTCACTAAATGGAGCCGACAAGGAAGCGGACAATATTGTAAGCATAAAGAAAATACAGATGAATGACGGAAAGGAATATCCCTATTGTTCATCTCAGGCTGTAAGGAGGGCCTTGAGAGAGCAATTGGCGTCAATGGGGTGGGAACTTTCAGAGGCTACTGTTGCAAAACAAAAGAAAGGAGCAGCATCTACACTGTGTGAGCCTTCAAAATATATCGATGACGACCTTTTTGGTTTTATGAATGCAGATTCGAGCAAAACCGTAAAAAGGACGAGTCCTGTAAGAGTATCTCCCCTTGTGGCATTAGAGGCGTATGGAGGAGGAATGGATTTTGGTACAAATTATATGTCGGTAAAGGCCGGAGGGACGCCGAATATATTTGAAACCGAGATTCATTCCGGATATTATGTGGGTACTGTGTTAATTGAGTTGGACAGAGTTGGGGAAAAGAGTCCGGGGGATGAGTATGAGTTGAATTTATCACAGGATGAAAAGAAAAAGCGTGTAAAGGCACTTGTTGATGCTATACAGAATCTATGGACCATAGGACGCCAAAGCCGTTTTTTAAGCGATGTATCCCCCAAGTTTGTGGCAGCTGCTCTTTTGAAGGCTAAAAATCCCATATTTCTAGAGTGCGTCAAAATTGGTGCCAATGGGAATGTTGATATCAGCCTTGTAAAAAACACCATAGATGATTCTCAAAAACAGATAATCGATTATTCCATTGGAGAAAGAAAAGGGTTTTTCCCGCAGGACAGTGAAATGGCAGTTCCCTTGGGGCAATGCTTTGAAAAAATTCATTCTTGGGTTGAAGAGTACTATAAAGACTAAAAGAATCGAGGTATTGCCATGTATGGTTTAGTGGTTACACTTTATGCAAAAACTGCTTCTTTTAGAGATCCCGGAGCTCAGCTTTATCATGACACAATGCCCCTTCCGCCGCCCAGTACTATAACGGGAATTGCAGGTGCGGCTTTAGGGTGTTCTTTTGAGGAGGCACTTGCATTTATGAAAGAGCATGCTGTTATGGTTGGATGCAATGGAAACAGCGAAGGAAGAGGGAAGGATTTATGGAATTATACCAAGATTAAATCCGGAGAGATTACTAGTGCTATTATTATAAGGAATTTCTTATCGGATTTAAAAGTAGAGATATTTTTGCATGCGAAAAGCGTGAAATTATAAGAAAGCTTGCAGATGCCTTCGAAAATCCTGTTTATGCAATAACTTTGGGTAATAGCGATGAAATTGCTAAAATATGTTCTGTGGAAATGTTTGAGGAAATCAGCTGTGAAAAAAGAAAAATCCTGACAAATACATGGCTACCGGGGGATTATTCGAGAAAGCTCAAAGTTGATTGGGAAAAGGTGAAGAAGTCAAAGATAAGTTTTACACTAAAGCCTCCTATAGTCAAGAAACTGCCTTGTGATTTTGAATTCGATGCTAATGGCGTAAGGAAGGCAGTAAGATATTTGGATATCACCTTTATGGGTGACAATCATGTATTGGAGACAGAAGCTAAAGTTTTTGTATTTGGCAATAAATTTGCCGCTGTTATGAAGCACGAAGGATAAGAGGGGTGCTCTAGATGTATTTTGCAAAGCCTGTTGACGATTATGAAGGAACATACGAATATCATGTTAAAAAGTGCACTGAAATACTGGACTTTGAAATTCGGTCAAAGTATCTGATCCTTGAACGAATTCTTTCAAATTATGGTATTGACATTGAGGATTTCATTCAAAAAATAAAAACTGCTGTAATTTTCCATGATTTTGGAAAGCTTAATTCGTATTTTCAAGACTACATGAAGAGAATAATTGAAAAAAAGAAGCTTTCAGGGATAAAGCACTTTAGGCACGAAGTTCTTTCGTGCCTTTTTCTTATGGCAAATGAGAAAAGTAAAGAAGCTTACTTTCCATATCATATACTGGCTGTTCTTGGACATCACAAGATGCTTTCTGCGGATTTGAAAAACTTTGAGAGGGAGAGGGTTTGGCAGGACAAGTGGCCTGAGATTTCAGAAGAGGCTGTAAAACATGCGTTGGAAGTTGCCAGAGAACAAGGAATAAAAGTTGATGGAAAAGGTAGTATTGAAGGAAGAAATATTAACAATTACCTCAATGCTTTGTTAAAGTTGGCTTTAGCTTTGTATGATAAAGACAGGGAAAGGCTGAGATTGATTTATTCCATATCGAAAGGACTTTTGCAAAACTGTGACTGGATAGCTTCATCTAAGATTGACTATAATGATGTATGCTTTATTAATGTATCTGCCCATGATATTGAAAAGAAGCTTAGGGAAAAGTTGGAGAGGGAAAGCAAAAAATATGTGAAAAGGGAGTTTCACTCAATATGTGCCAATACATACGGTGATATTGTAGCAATTGCACCTACAGGCTCGGGAAAAACTGAGGCAGCGTTAATGTGGGCTCAGAATTCCCGAACATCAAAAATTATTTTTCTTATGCCGACAATGGTTACTTCCAATAGTCTCTACGAGAGACTTTCAACCTGCTATTTTCCTAAAACAAGCTGTGGACTTTCCCATTCTGGAGCAGAGACGTATTTTTATAGAAAATCAAAAGAGGATGAAAAGGAAAACGATTATGATAAATTTCAGATTTTACATCAAAAAGCGTTTATTCCGGCAGTAATGGTTTCGACAGTTGACCAGCTTTTGTCTACGGAGTTTCATACGGGACTGTGGAACCAGAAGGAATATGCACTGGTTGGAAGTTCGGTCATTTTTGATGAAATACATGCTTATGACAGCTATACCATAGGCTTATAACTTCCGTTATAAAAAAGATAAAAAAATATGGCGGCAGAGTTATGTTGATGAGTGCGACTATGCCGAAGTTTTTAAGGGATCATTTTTTAAATCTTCTTGAGTCAAAATCTTTAGTAATTGCAGGAGAGCTTATGGAAAGGGCCAGCAATGAATGGGCGTACTTAGATACTGATCTTGATGGCATAAGGGAGAAGGTGCTTGAGGAAATATCCGCAGGAAAAAAGGTTGCTCTTATTGTCAATGATGTGGAAACAGCTAAAAAGGAATATAAATACTACTCCAAAAAGGAATTTGAAGTGTTATGCCTTCATTCAGAATTTACAATGGCTGACCGGCAAGAAAAGGAGAGTCGGTTGACATCTAAAGAAGGAAATCCTTACGAGCTTGTGATATCTACTCAAGTAATAGAAGTGTCTTTGGATGTGAGTTTTGATGTTATGTTCTCAGAATGTGCACCTATAGACAGTTTGGTGCAGAGGGCAGGAAGATGCAATCGCCATGGACTTATAAGCTTTGGAAGGTTTTATGTTTTTAATCCTTCGGATACTGCTGTCAAATACGTGTATCGAAAACAGAAGGACATTCTTGATAGAACTGTTGAGGTATTAAAGAATAATTACGGTAGGTTAACGGAAAAGCAAATTATGACTATGGTTGAGGAGGCTTACGAGGGATTTAATCTATATAATGAAGATTATAAGCTAGGGACAGAGATTATACGGGATATTGAGCAAAGATACAACTTTTTTGATGTTAATATTTTTCAAGAAGACGAAAATCTCGCAACTAGAAAGTTTGATGTTGTTAAAGTTCCTGTTATTCCTGCAGATGAGTATATGGAAACTGTTGAAGAACTGTTTGAGAATAAGAATTATAAAATGATATCTCTATATGAAATACCTGTTTCAATAAGCAAGTTTAAAAAATATATAAGAAGGCTGGAAATAAGCAATAAATACAATTTACCTATTTTTAAAATAAGATATAACAGTGAGTATGGAATTGATTATGAGGAGGATGATTCCAATACCCATTATTCATTTTGATTTGAAGGGGGGATGTGTATGCAGGAAGCAGATGTAAGAATAAATGGAACACTGATATGGTATTATTTCATTTGCAAACGCGAGGTATGGCTCATTGCCCATGGAATAAGTGCGGACCAAGATGATGAAAATATTGAAATCGGAAGGTTTATTCATGAAAATGCATATTCGAGAGAGAAAAAGGAAATTGATTTTGATAATTTCAAAGTTGATGTTGCAGACAGTATTGACGGTAAGATTGTAGTTCAGGAAATAAAAAAGTCTTCCAAGTATAAAAAAAGTGCTCAAATGCAGCTTTTATTCTATATTTATGAAATTAAAAAGTCCGGAATTGAAGCCAAGGGAATATTGCTTTTTCCAGAGGAGAGAAAAAGAGAGGAAGTGGTGTTAGATGAAGCTTCCCAAAATGAGTTGAACACGGTTATAGAAGATATTTTTAAGATAGTGAATCTTGAAAAGCCTCCGCTTCCTGAAAAGTGCAAGTATTGTAGAAACTGTGCATACTCAGAGCTTTGCTGGGCATAGAGAGGGGGAGAAAAAATGAAGAAAAGTGCTTTTATTTTTAGTGATGGAGAATTGAAAAGGAAGGATAGCACAGTCCTTTTTGAGAGTGAAGACTCGAAAAATTATCTTCCGATTGAAGATATTAGCGATATTTATATTTTCGGTGAAGTTACTGTAACAAAAAAGTTTTTGGAACTGGCGACCCAAAAGGAAATACTTCTTCACTTCTATAACTACAATGAGTATTATACAGGAACCTATTATCCCAGGGAGCATTATAATTCCGGTTTTATGATATTAAAGCAGGCAGAGCATTATCTTGATGAGAAAAAGAGGATGGCAATTGCTAAAAAGTTTATACATGGCAGTGTAAAAAATATGCTTGCAGTTTTAAAATACTATAATAACAGAGAGAAAGATTTAAATGGACAGATAACAGCTATTAATGATTTGGCAGAGAAAGTAGATGGGATGAATGGAATTAGCAATTTGATGGCGATTGAGGGGAATATAAGAGAAATTTACTATAGTTCCTTCGATGTCATAGTAAACGATGAGTATTTTGAGTTTGATAGAAGAACAAAACAGCCTCCTAAAAATCGTATGAATTCTTTAATTAGTTTTGGAAACAGTATGCTTTACACTACTGTTTTAAGTGAGATATATAAAACCCACTTAGATCCGAGAATAGGATACCTTCATTCTACAAATCACAGGAGATTTACGTTAAATCTTGATGTTGCGGAGGTTTTTAAGCCTATTATTGTGGATAGAGTGATTTTTACATTGGTTGGCAAGAAAATGTTGAGTAGCAAGCATTTCGAAGAAAAAGCGGGTGGAATTGTTTTGAATGACAAGGGCCGTAAACAGTTTGTATCACAAATGTTGGAAAAGTTTAATACAACTTTGATGTATAAACCTTTAGGAAGGGAAGTGTCTTACAGAAGACTTATCAGGTTGGAATTATATAAGCTTGAAAAGCATCTTATGGGTGAGCAAGAATATAAACCATATATTGCTTCATGGTAAGGAGAGGGGTTAAATGTTTGTTATTATGGTGTATGATGCAGGAGAAAAAAGGAATAGTAAAGTTTTAAAGGTAGGGAGAAAGTATCTTCACTGGGTTCAAAATTCTGTATTTGAAGGTGAGTTGACAGAAGCTAATTATCATAAACTGAAGGAAGAGATAAGGATGAAGGTAGATAGCGCAGAGGATTCGGTTATATTTTACAAATTTCGGACGATGAAGTACACTGAGAGAGAGGTTATTGGAAAGAATGTTGATCCTAATAACTTTATTCTATAAGTTTGTCGATGTGGAGTAGTGCAAAAAGGCTGGGGGATCGACAAAGTTTATTAATTGCCTTTAAATACTGATTTATAGGTATTTAGAGGTTTTTTTATTTTTTGTATTGATTTTTGATTTATGTAGGGTTAAAATGTGAAGTAAGAGTTTAGCGGGCTCTATGGGTTATTATCGTACCTATAAGGAATTGAAACTCAAACATTATGAAGTACCGCTTATGACGCATGATTTCGTTATTATCGTACCTATAAGGAATTGAAACAATTAAGTGTAGACACAAAGATAACAGAATACCCTATTAGTTATTATCGTACCTATAAGGAATTGAAACGTACGTGGCACACCGTCAGATGATTTTTTTCAAGGCGTTATTATCGTACCTATAAGGAATTGAAACCAAATGTGCCGGGATACTTTCGCGATAAATTTACAGAAGTTATTATCGTACCTATAAGGAATTGAAACTTTCAAATCCGCTTCCATCATATACTCCTGTGAATGTTATTATCGTACCTATAAGGAATTGAAACCATCACGCATTGGCGCTGGCAGCATCAAGCTTGTCTGTTATTATCGTACCTATAAGGAATTGAAACTCGCCGGCTCCTTGTGTTCGCAATCCTCCGGCATAACGTTATTATCGTACCTATAAGGAATTGAAACGAAATTTTTGTACATTATTTTATGAATTCTGTTATGCTGGTTATTATCGTACCTATAAGGAATTGAAACAGCGCTGGATCCGGAAGGAGGTCCTTCTCTCCATTCGTTATTATCGTACCTATAAGGAATTGAAACCCCTCCTTCCCATACATGTTTTCCTGTACTATAGTACCGTTATTATCGTACCTATAAGGAATTGAAACTTGGAACTCATACGCCTCCGTCTTGATGCTGGAAAAGGTTATTATCGTACCTATAAGGAATTGAAACTGAAAAATGTTAAAAAATTTGTTGGATTATGTTAAAAGTTATTATCGTACCTATAAGGAATTGAAACCTAATAAAGGGCAGCTTATTATTCTAGATGAAGAAGTAGTTATTATCGTACCTATAAGGAATTGAAACATTTCATCGAATTCTCCATCGTTCTTTTGGGCCTGTTGTTATTATCGTACCTATAAGGAATTGAAACTCGCCATCTGCGCATAGGAAGCAATATTAACTCTTCTGCGTTATTATCGTACCTATAAGGAATTGAAACCGGGCATTGCCCCGTAAGGTTGCAAAAAATATCAAGTTATTATCGTACCTATAAGGAATTGAAACCATGGACTATAGCCCAATGCTGTTATATCAGCAGGTGTTATTATCGTACCTATAAGGAATTGAAACCATATCACATTGCTAAAAAACAAGACTCTAAACCTAGTTATTATCGTACCTATAAGGAATTGAAACTTTCTTCACCATCAAACTAATAGAGTATATTTCTCGTTATTATCGTACCTATAAGGAATTGAAACTATGTGTCAAGTTCTATGTTGCTATTCTGCAATATTTGTTATTATCGTACCTATAAGGAATTGAAACTTCCCGAAAACCCAGTGCGAAAAATCGAAATACCTAGTTATTATCGTACCTATAAGGAATTGAAACCCTGTACTTTCTTGTATGAATTCAGGAAATTGTAAAGTTATTATCGTACCTATAAGGAATTGAAACATGATTTTTCCAAAAATCATTCCGAAAAAACTTGCCAAGTTATTATCGTACCTATAAGGAATTGAAACAAGCACGCTTTTTTGCGATTTTAAGAACAGTATTATCGTTATTATCGTACCTATAAGGAATTGAAACCAGGAACAATAGAAGAAATCCCGATATTGTTAGCTGGTTATTATCGTACCTATAAGGAATTGAAACTCAACTTTTTCTGCATCTTCTACTGAGAAGGACTTAGTTATTATCGTACCTATAAGGAATTGAAACGGCTCTTCTATAATCCAGCCACCAGCTTTCTTGAGGTCATCAAGTTATTATCGTACCTATAAGGAATTGAAACTCTTAAACTTAAATATTTCCATTCTATTAACCTCCTGTTATTATCGTACCTATAAGGAATTGAAACCTGCTCTGCAAGTACCTTTTTGCATATTCAAGCTGGTTATTATCGTACCTATAAGGAATTGAAACAATGAAGAAGAAAAGGATGTTATAAAAAGTATACCGTTATTATCGTACCTATAAGGAATTGAAACTCTTCCTTCATTTGAGAAACATATTCTTCAAACGAAGTTATTATCGTACCTATAAGGAATTGAAACATTAATATTCTGTTATTATATAACATTAACTACAAAGTTATTATCGTACCTATAAGGAATTGAAACCTTAGTGCGTCATTATATAATGCTGGGTTTTTTTCATCGTTATTATCGTACCTATAAGGAATTGAACTTGTAACCGTTTCATCTTCTGCTGTGATGGTTATCCGTTATTATCGTACCTATAAGGAATTGAAACAGCTCGTCAGTCTTGATAGTCTTGCGGGGTTTGGCTTGGTTATTATCGTACCTATAAGGAATTGAAACATGAAGTCTACGGCAATTACAGCACGGATGATTTAGGTTATTATCGTACCTATAAGGAATTGAAACGTGCTTTCGGAATATATGTTCATCATAAAACCAAGCAGTTATTATCGTACCTATAAGGAATTGAAACTTTTGCCCTATGCCTTTTATATCAAGGATTTTTGCTACGTTATTATCGTACCTATAAGGAATTGAAACATTCCCATCGACATAGCAAAACATATCTGCATGGTTGTTATTATCGTACCTATAAGGAATTGAAACTCGTTCAGCCTCCCTTCTCAACATATCTTTGGATTCGTTATTATCGTACCTATAAGGAATTGAAACCTGATGCTCTTACGCTTTCTTATGCGCTCTACTACAGTTATTATCGTACCTATAAGGAATTGAAACATTTTTACAAGTCTTGGCTGTAGGCTGTGTTTGTGTGTTATTATCGTACCTATAAGGAATTGAAACAAGGCTACTGACTGGTTCGAAAAATGGCTTGAAACGTTATTATCGTACCTATAAGGAATTGAAACCCGTTAGCATCGGTTCTTGCTGCGAAAAAACGCAGCAAGTTATTATCGTACCTATAAGGAATTGAAACTATATATAATACCAATTTTATACTAATTTAAAACTTGTTATTATCGTACCTATAAGGAATTGAAACAATTTCTATAATAATAGTAACATTACAATTATACTTGTTATTATCGTACCTATAAGGAATTGAAACTGGTATTGAGCTAGAAAACTTACTGGGCAAAGACCCTGTTATTATCGTACCTATAAGGAATTGAAACGCGACTTCAACGACAACGCAGATGCGATAGATGCAGAAGTTATTATCGTACCTATAAGGAATTGAAACCACTATAATAAAAGTAACATTACATATCACATTACTAGTTATTATCGTACCTATAAGGAATTGAAACTTTTATCACTCATATTTAAAAACCTTGCAATATGTAAGTTATTATCGTACCTATAAGGAATTGAAACACCCGGGGCCTTGCTTTTCATCTCGCTATCTTCACCGTTATTATCGTACCTATAAGGAATTGAAACATCACGGTCATAAGTGGTATTGTTGCCTCTCCAACCCAGTTATTATCGTACCTATAAGGAATTGAAACGCATAAGATACATCTGCGCCATTGGCAATAACTCTACGTTATTATCGTACCTATAAGGAATTGAAACCGGCGGGATGTCGTCAACGTGGATAAAGTCAACAAAAGTTATTATCGTACCTATAAGGAATTGAAACACGATACTAATCGGGTTGCCCTCGGAATCTTCAATAAGTTATTATCGTACCTATAAGGAATTGAAACACCGTCTTTGCGAACATAGTGATGTTCTTCAGGTACGGTTATTATCGTACCTATTTTCGTTATTATCGTACCTATAAGGAATTGAAACATGTGTGACGAGAAAAACTGCGGATACTGGCACGAATGCCGTTATTATCGTACCTATAAGGAATTGAAACTCAGCCTGACCACCATGTGCTATAAATTCAGCATAGTTATTATCGTACCTATAAGGAATTGAAACGCAGTTTTCTCACTGTAACCTGCTCTTCTTGCCGCTTGTTATTATCGTACCTATAAGGAATTGAATCAAACATAGATATATAAAGGGTTTGAGACGTCAACAGTCGTTATTATCGTGTAAATGTCAATAAAAATTTGGTTCTTTCCGGAGTTGGTTGAATAACCTTTTGTATTTGGCGATTACTGCAATAGTATGTAGAATAAGAAGAAATCCCTGTTAGATTTGCTTAGGGTAATTGTTTTGAATCTATTCGTGCAAATTCTCCAACTATCTGTGCAGATTTTTTATTCCATGTTCTCTCAATTTCCATTACAATCAAAGTGAATTAAGTTAGGAGGGGATTTTATGAAACGGCTAACTGTATTTTTTATCATATGTTTACTTATTGCGCTAACCTTTACTGCTTGTTCCGAACCGGAACAGTCCTTAAAAGCGATCAAACCGGGAGAGGAAATTCAGATTACTTCTTCTTCTCTAAACAGTGATGGAAAATGGAAATCTGTTATAACATTATCCTTGGGTGAAAACAAATCTCCGCAATTATCTTGGACGCCGGTAGAAACTGCTTCTTGTTATGCCATCTATATGATTGATATCTCCGCAGGTAATTGGTGCCACTGGTTAGCAAAGGATGTCAAGGTAACAGAACTCGAACTGGGCGCAGAGCTTGAAAACAGTCAATACATTGGACCTTATCCGCCGGGTGGAGTTCATACATATGAGGTGATGGTCTTTGCCTTAAAAGACTCTCCAGACTCCTATAAGGGTGACTTTGATAATCCCAATCCGTCACTTGACAAGATTATTGAAGCCCTTGATACTTCAAAAGGTTCAACCGGGAACATACTGGCAACCGGAGTTATAAAAGGAACCTATCAAGCCGGTGATATCGTTGAATAAAAGGAATCACGATATTCGCTGGGAGAAATACCGCAATATGATTTAAAAGCTTTGGAAAAATAGCCGGCATCGGAATACCCTACTCTGAGCGCAACATCGAGTATGGGTATTTCGGTGTCTCTTAATAATATGCTGGCTAACTGCATTCGCATTTGGGTAAAATACTTCATTACAGTTGTGTTTAGTTCCTTTTGAAATTCTTTATTAATCTGATTTCGATTACATGCAAATGTTTTTTCTAAATGTTCAAGGGTTATTTTCTTGTCGATGTTTTGATTGAGATAGCGGACTATGTTATGTACAATATCGTTTCTATTCTTCTCCAATACGATACTTATGTTTTGCAATGACTCGTTGCACCGTAAACCCTCAAGGAAAAAGAGTAATTCGATAAAATATGATCTGCTTCTGCATGGCCAATATCCATCTTTCTGCTCTATCAGCTCTTTGTTTATTTTATTTAGCAATTGCGTTAAGCTAACGGCAGAAACGGCATCCAGTAATATAAGCTCACGTTTTGAATTGTTAATATCATAGAATGAACTCAATAAGGTCAAATCCTGGAAAAGAGTTGTTCCAACCATTTTTTGATAATAACTCCGATGGAATATGCTGTACTCCAGTTGGTCATTTAAGGCAATTGGCCTAAAAAAGAGTACCGTTATTTTGCAAGCGGGGTTATTGTCAAATTCTACGGTATCCAGATGATTCAAGCAAAGAACGGAAGGTGCGGTGATAAATGCTGTTTGATTATTATATGTTATGGTAGAATTCCCCTCAAGGAATAGAATTAATTTGCAGGTTTGATCATCTTTCAGATGAAAACATGCTTCTTGATTTTCCAATACTTTCAAATATACAATGCGGTTCCAATCTTTATCATAGCTTCTTGTAAATAAATCCATTCCAACCCCTGCCCTTATTTTATTATTAATTATAACCAAGGATTTACATTAGGTCAATCCGGTTGTAATAGATTGATATTTTCTAGAAATATAAAACCGGAATGAACAGTTGAAACACTGTCCATACCGGTTTTCACTGAGAATATGCAGCAAAAAAACTGTTCTATAAAATGATATGGATGGCTTTATCCATATTGAATAAATGAATGGTAGAAGAAATATTCAAATAAAGATTTATAATACTTTCGACAAAAATTCCTTGGTTCTGGGATGTTGAGGGTTTGAAAAAATCTCTTCGGGAGTATTTTGCTCCAGGATTTTTCCTTCATCCATAAATAAAACTCTGGTAGCCACTTCCCTTGCAAATCCCATTTCATGAGTTACTATAACCATTGTCATTCCTTCGTCTGCAAGTTGCTTGATAAGGTCAAGAACTTCTCCAACCATTTCAGGGTCAAGAGCTGAAGTGGGCTCATCAAACAAAATAACTTTCGGATTCATTGCAAGAGCGCGGATTATTGCTATCCTTTGCTTCTGTCCGCCGGAAAGGGTTGAAGGGTAGACATTTGCTTTGTCTTCAAGCCCAATTCTTCTAAGCAGGCGAATAGCGTTTTCCCGTGCATCTGCCTTTATCTTTTCCCGAGTAGTATTGATTTCATACAGAGGCTTTTTATCTATACTAAAAATATTTCCAAGTCTTATAAAGAAATTCTTAAACTTTTTTACCTTAAGATCATGCGTTTGCAAATATACCGGTGCAAGCATTATATTTTCAATAACAGTCTTGTTGTTGAACAGGTTGAACTGCTGAAAAACCATACCCATATGACGGCGGTAAAGGTTAATATCAACTCTCATATCGGCAATATCGACACCTTCAAATATGATGGAGCCGCTTTTGTTGGGTCTTCCATACAATTGAGGCAGCGCAGAAAGGTGCTTTTTCCGCTTCCGGACGGACCTATGATGGCAACTTTTTCGCCTTCTTTGATGCTAACAGTAATACCTTTTAAAACTTCGAGGCTACCGTAGCTTTTTTTTAGGTTAATTACGTCTATCACTCTTTCTGAGGCTCCTTTCCATTACTTTTATGAGAGATGCAATTATCATAACCAGTACTATATAAATAAGTGCCATAACAAGGTATGGTACCATAAATTCATAACTGTTTGTACCAATATAACTAAATGCAACATAAAGGTCGGAAGCACCGACAAAACTTACAACGGAAGTTTCCTTAATCAAGGCTATAAATTCATTTCCCAAAGTAGGGAGTATGTTTTTGACAGCCTGAGGGATAACTATTTTGAGCATTGTGACGCGATAGCTAAGTCCCAAGGCCCGGCCTGCCTCCATCTGGCCATGGTCTACAGACATAATGCCGCTTCGCATTATTTCAGAAACATAAGCACCGCTGTTAAGCCAAATACCAGTATGCACACGGTAAGCGCGGACAGATTCATGCCTAAAAGAGGCAAAACTACATAATAGGCCACCAAGAGCTGCACGACAACCGGAGTACCTCTGAATAGTCCAACATAGAAATCACATATGCCATTTAGTATTTTGGGTAATCTTTTATATTTGGGCATTACTTTAACAGCCGCAATTAAAGTACCGATAATGATTCCTAGCATAAGCCCCAAAACTGCGATATAAATTGTATTTTTTAGTCCCACAAGGACTTTTGTGTAGCCGTTGTTTTTATAAAAGATTTCCCAAAACTTAATTAATTTTTTATCGAAATTTCCCATAATTTATCCCTTATATTAATACAGTATCACAAAATATCTTTAAGAGAATTGAACAGCTGTTATCAGTTAAGCTCATTAATTGCTCTTACAATACTTTGAGCGGGAGCCTCATCAATAACAACAAAGTCTATATTGCCGTTGAGCATGTCTTGAACAGCAAGAGAACCTGATTTATAGCCTATGCATTTAACATTAAAGCCTTCAAATCCCCAGTCTTCATCGCCTTCAACATAGAACTGTCCGGTTGTACCTAGTTGAACACCTGCGCTTGTGTTACTGCTGAATTTCGAAAGAATTTCTTCCACATCAGCAGCGGTTTTGCAGTTGTCAAAGGTGGTATCGTCTTCCCTGACGATAAGCTTTTGGGAAGCGTTGTAATATGTATCCGTGAATGTAACATACTCTTTTCTGTCTTCTTTTACTGTAAGACCGGACATGGCGATGTCGGCCTTTCCCTGACCTACGGAGAGACAAACGGCATCAAAATCCATGTTTTTGATTACAAGCTCTTTTCCGAGATGTTCTGCAAGAAGTTCTGCAAATTCCATATCAATACCGTAATACTTATCGCCCACCATATATTCAAAGGGCTCAAATGCTGCATTTGTAGCAACCACCAGTTGATCTTTGCTGCTGTCTTCCACTGCGGATTCAACAGCTTTAGGTTCTCCGCCACCAAAATATTTATCGTTTATTTTTTCAAGGGTTCCATCTGCCTTGATTTTTGAGATAAATTCGTTTACCTTTTCAAGCAATTCCGGTTGGCTTTTATCTACTCCAAAAGCGTATTCTTCTTGAGTTAACGGGATGTCAATAACTTTGGCGCGCTTAGCGGTTGAACTTTTGCTGCCTGAATTGCAACCTGTAAAGATAAAACTGCAAAGCATAAGCATTGCAACAGTAAAAATAAAACCTTTCTTCATACGGACATTTTCCTTAAATTTTTATAAATTTATATATTTTATGCATACATTATTATAAATATAAATTATCGTATCTCAACGTTTTTGTCAATGTAAACAAGTTTTTGTATCAGCAAGAAGCACAAGCCTTTTAAAAATGACAAATTTACTTTTCGTATTGAGATATATTATAATATAATTTGCTTAATTTGATTTAATTAGTAGTATTCTGTGAATAATTATACAACAAATTTTACGAAAAATGTTAACCAAGTAAAATGGAGTGTTATTTTTGCTTTGACAATGGATAGCATGGGGGAAGAAATAAATGAGATTAATGGAGAAAAATAAACATGTTTTATCACTTGTTATGTTCTTTATTTTGTTAATTGCGCTTAACGCTTGTAGCTCGTCGTCCGCACCGGATTCCGAAAAAAAGATTTTTCTATATGGAGAAAGACACGGTGTGGAAAAAATACTGCAAAAAGAGCTTGAGTTGTGGTGTGAATACTATAGCAATAAGAATATGAGGCACCTATTTGTTGAGCTTCCTTATTATACAGCAGAGTTTTTAAATATCTGGATGAAGTCGGACAGTGATGAAATTTTGGATGAGCTTTATAATGATTGGATGGGAACTGCTTCACATAATCCTTATACCAAGGAGTTTTATAAGAATATTAAGAGTAAGTGTCCCGAGACGATTTTTCATGGCACAGATGTCGGGCACCAATTCCATACTACCGGTGAACGTTTTTTAAAGTATCTTGAAGACAATAATCTGAAAGACACAGAACAATATAGGTTGACGCAGGAATCAATAGAACAAGGTAAATATTTTTATGAAAACTCCGATGATGTGTATCGTGAAAATAAGATGGCAGAGAATTTTATACGGGAATATGACGCTTTAAACGGAGAAAATATTATGGGTATTTACGGCAGCGCCCATACCGGTTTGGATGACATGGACTTTACTAATTCCGTACCGTGCATGGCAAATCAGCTGGAGGATGTTTATAAAGACATTATTTATTCGGAGAACTTGTCTTGGATGGCAATGAACCCGTTTGAGAGAATAGTATTCTGGATATTGGAAAAAGATAAGGGGGATTTTTGTCCCCCTTAAACAGTTTGCAAAATAATATTATCTTCTTTTTGCTTCTTTGGCCGATACAACATTACATACCCTTTTTACCGCTTCAACCAAGTCAATTTCCGTTATATCTTCCCGGACCTCACCGGTGGCGACCATCGCCGCTTCGTTAAGTATTGTTTCTATCTGGGAACAACTTAAGTTCTCAAATTTTGCAGCTAATTGCTCAACCGATATACTCTCCGACAGTTTTTTGCTTCTTGTATATATTTTTATCAATTCAATTCTGGTTTTATAGTCAGGATTGGGAACAGTATATTTTTTATCGAACCTTCCTGCACGTACCAACGCTTCATCAAGAGCCTTATAGTTGTTGGTTGCCGCAATAACCATAACACCTTCCTCACGGGTAAAGCCGTCCATTTCATTTAGCATAGCAGCAATTATTCTATTGTTTTCTTTGTCAATTCCTGTACCGGAATAATTACGTTTTTCACCTATTCCGTCAAACTCGTCTATAAATATTATGCAAGGCTTATTGGCACGGGCCTTTCTAAACAGAGCTTTAATTTTGGCAGGACCTATGGACATAATTGCGCTTTGAAAATCCGTTGCCTTGGTTGCAATGAAATTGACCTTGGCTTCACCTGCCAATGCTCTTGCAAACAGTGTCTTACCGTTTCCGGGATTACCTTCGAGCAAAATACCGTTTATCGGGCGTATTCCTTTTTTTGCATACTCCTTTGGATGTTTTAAGATGTCCACAGCCTGAAGCATCTCTCTTTTTAATTCTTCCATGCCTGCAACATCAGAAAATTTAGTATTGTTATCACGAATGACTTTAAATGTATTTTTTCTAAAATCTAATAATTTATATAGACCGAATATTATAATGCCGAAAAAAATAATGTTGAAAATTGCATCCGTGACTGCAACTAAAAATTCGTCCATGCCTTTTTCCGAACTGACTTTAACCCCGTTAAGGAGCAAAAATTCTTTAAAAGAATCCAATTCCGGATTGTCGGTACGGTATTCTGTTTCATCGCCGTTCAAGTAAAAGCTAACTTCATCGTTTCCTATTTTTGCAGAAACTACCTTGCCGTTCTTTACATAGCTGTAGAAATCGGAATAAGGAATATATTGAGATTTATCAATTTCAAAATAAAGAGTTATACCTATAATGACTGTAAGTATAACCATAGAAACGATTAGTAAATTTTTTTTATTTTTCATTAGTCTTTCACCCTTGTTCTAAGTCTGTATTAAACTCAATTATAACAAAATGGCTTGTATTATACAAAGAGAATTTTATTTCCATTTACATATTGACAAATATATCGGGAGGTGATATATTAAATATATCGGAGGACGATAGATTGAGGGGTGATATATATGGACAATAATTTACCATTGACCGAAGCCATATTCTATATTCTTCTTGCTGTACGAAAACCCAACCACGGATATGGAATTATTCAGGAAGTCAGCGAGATTACCGGAGGGAGAGTGGTGCTCGGTCCCGGTACATTATACGGTGCCATAAATTCTTTACTATCGAAAAAATGGATAATGCTATATAGCGAAGATATGGCTTCTAGAAAAAAGAAGGAATATCTCATTACAAAAGAGGGTATAGAAGTTTTTTTTAAAGAGGTAAAGAGATTGGAAGAGCTTGTTCGGAATGCAAAATTGATGGAGGGATTGGCATGAAGAAGTTTAGATTGTATTATGATAAAGACAGAGAGCAGGATTGGCTGCAAAAAATGTCGTCAGAAGGATGGGCATTAAAGAAATTTTTCCTGGGTGTATATACTTTCGTTCCATGTAAGCCGGGAGAATATATCTATCAGATTGATTTACTTGAAAATTGGGACGGAGACAAAGAAGATTTTGCTTCATTTATGGAAGACAGCGGTGTTGAAGTGGTTTCACAATGGTATAGATGGGTTTACCTCAGAAAAAAAGCTGAGGATGGTCCTTTTGAGATGTATACAGATATTGACTCTAAAATAAATCAGTACAATAGAATAAAGAACTTCTTTCGAGCTGCATTCATATTGGAGATGGGAGGTTTTTTGATAGAAATGAATGCAGCACTGCGAACAAAGAGTTTACTGTTTTGGATTTTTGCAATATTGGCAGGTGTTTTTGCTATTCTCTTCCTTCGTATAGTATGGAGATGCCAGTGGAAAATAGAGCAATTACAACGGGAAAAGGGATAAAACAGGGGATGGTTTTCTGCTTTATTTTGCCCTACCTTTATTTAATTAAAGGTAGGGCGATTTTTATGTCAAAATCTGCAAAGAAACTGTAGCTAATGTTTAAATCCGTTATAATAAGGGGAAAAAATTAATATATATAAACGGAGTAATTATGACGAATATATAAATAAGGCAAAAGTTATTTATGTAGACTCTGTTTTGGAAATCATTGCAGGGAATAGAAAAACGGAGGTTTAAAAGTTCAAAGAGTCTAATGGCATTGGCAAGTCAGTAGTGTTAGAACAGTCTATTGTATAATTGCCTTCTTTTCACAATGAGGAGAGTACAATCCATATAGACATTTTAAGATACATAAGCGAACCAAGAGAAAGTTCATAATGACAGCTGTCAGAATTTACTGGATTGACAGTTAATGGGGGTTGCATAACGTAGCGCAAAGAACCGTTCATTGTTTCTTTTTTATTTCTAAGGAGGTGGTGCAGCCATTCCTGCAACGAAATTGCTTTCTTTTACGCCCTAAGATTATTAGATGTTTTGAGATTTGGTGGCTTAAACACAAAAAAAGTTACATAAAAACATGAAAGGAGGTTTACAGGTGACCCAAACAGAAGAACTTGAAATCATAGGACAGGAAGAAGACACTCAAAAAGATAAATTTCTTACCTTCGTATTAGGCAAAGAGTCATATGGTATAGAAATAAAAAATGTGACTGAAATTATTGGCATTCAACCGATTACAGAAGTTCCTGAGCTCCCGGATTACATCCGCGGAATAGTAAACTTAAGGGGCAAAATTATACCGGTCGTAGATATGAGACTGAGATTTAAAAAGCAATTTCGAGATTATAATGAAAGAACTTGCATAATTGTTGTCAACATAAGAAATGCCTCTGTTGGCCTTATCGTTGATAGTGTGTCTGAAGTGATAGGAATTCAGGAAGAAGATATAGTTTCTCCTCCAGATATGAACCAAGGTCTTAGCAACAAATATATCAAGGGTATTGCAAAAGTGGAAAGTGAAGTAAAACTCTTATTGGACTGCAATGAATTATTAAGTAAAGATGAGTTTAAGAATCTAGAAAATATTCAATAATCCAGGAGGAATCTAAATTATGAATTTTTTCGGTAATTTAAGCTTGGGAAAAAAAACTGTATTCGGGCTTTGCAGCAGTATTGGTAATTCTTATAGCATTATCAACAATAACATTTACAAACTTTTCAAAGCTGCATGAAACTACAAATTGGAACACACATACATATGAAGTTATAACTGAACTGGAATCTATGCTGCAAGAAATGATAAATATGGAGACCGGTCAGCGTGGATTTGCCCTAACCGGAGAAGAAGAATCTCTAGAACCGTTTAATACAGGTAAAGAAAATTTTGAAAAGAATTATAACAGAGTAAAAGAACTGACAGCCGATAACCCAAAGCAGCAGGAGCTTTTAAGCTCTCTTAAAAGTGTACAGCAGGAGTGGCTTAAAATAGCTGAAGCCAGCATAAGCCTTAGAAGGAATGTGTTAAACGGAACAAATACAATGGATGATATTATAAGAGATGAACAGGCTGCAAGAGGTAAACAAGCATTTGACAAATTCAGAGAAATCATTGAGGAGTCTGAAAGCATTGAAAGGGCATTGTTGGCTACTCGTGCAGAAGAATTGGAAGATCTGAAATCAAAAACAAATATTATTATCATTATAGGAACATCTTTTTCAGTCCTTATAGCACTGGCAATTGCATTTTTCATAACAAGGATGATTACTCGTCCTGTAAATGAAATAAAAATGGTGGCACAAAAGATTGCTGAGGGTGATTTGAGTGTAACAATAGACAATAAGTACTATAAAGACGAAATTGGTGCTTTGGCGGAAGCATTTGAAAAAATGACCGAAAATCTAAATGAAGTTATGTCTAATATAAACTCTTCTGCAGAACAGGTAGCATCGGGTTCTACACAGGTTTCCGACTTCAGTACATCCCTTTCTCAGGGAGCTGCCGAGCAGGCAACTTCCATAGAAGAGCTCTCTGCTTCTATTGAAGAAGTCTCATCGCAAACAAAACGAAATGCAGAGAATGCAAACCAGGCTAATTCGCTTGCTGAAAATGCAAAATTAAATGCTTCCCAAGGTAATGAACATATGAGCAGGATGCTAAAAGCTATGGATGAAATAAATGATTCTTCTGCGAGTATATCTAAGATTATAAAAGTAATTGACGAGATTGCATTCCAAACAAACATACTGGCACTAAATGCAGCAGTTGAGGCTGCAAGGGCAGGCCAACACGGTAAAGGATTTGCAGTAGTAGCGGAGGAAGTAAGGAACCTTGCACAAAGGTCTGCAAATGCAGCAAAGGAAACTACAACAATGATTGAAGATTCTATTAATAAAGTAGAAGATGGCACTAAGATTGCAAAAGAGACAGCAGATGCCCTTAATGAAATAGTTGATAATATTGCAAAGGTAACCGAGCTGGTAAATGACATTGCCACAGCATCAAATAATCAGGCCTCTGCAATTGCACAGATAAATCAAGGAGTTATTCAGATATCGCAGGTGGTGCAGACAACATCTGCTACTTCTGAAGAGAGTGCTGCTGCAAGCGAAGAACTTGCAGGCCAGGCAGAAGTATTAAAAGAACAGGTTTCCAGGTTTAAACTTAGAAAGACTATTAGGTCAGCGGCTTCTTTCAGAGAAGTGAACGATATTAATCCCGGCGTTTTAAAAATGCTTGAGGATATGATGGATAAAGACAAAGCTGCTAAAAAGTCAGCCGGTGAAAAAAATAAAGAACCGATATCAAATAGTTCAAAAAAAATTGTGCTGAGTGAAAATGAGTTTGGCAAATATTAAAACGTAAAATGGGGGACAGTTCTCTGTCTTAAATCATCCTGCCTCTTTTATAAATTGGAGCGGGGTGATTTTTATTTGGACTCTTGGAATGAAATGAAAGAGGCAAAAGCGAAGGGACTCGATGTCCCGAGCTTTTATCAAAAAATATACCGTTTTGGCATAATACCAAGAACGGTATAACTTAAAGCAATTATTTTAGATAGTCCATTGGCCATGAGCAATACATACAAGATACCACTGGCCGTCATACTCCTCAAAAACCAACCTTAGGCTTGCCCAATCCAATCCGTCATATTCGGGAGTGAATCCGGAAAAGTAGTAATCCATAAACTTTCCTTCAGGAAACACATCCGAAATATTGACAATAGTGTTTCCCGACTGCTGTATTTCATTGTATGCTACTTTTTCTGCATTTGCAAAATCATGGTCATATACAAATTTTTCGAAGTACTCAGCAAATGTTAATTCAATCGGATCACCTATTCCGTCATATTCTCCCCAAGTATACACTTTTTCCGATTTGAGCAGATCCTTTAATTGATCCTTTGTAAATACTTGATGCTTTCCTAATTCAATGTGGGAATAGGGAGAAAATAGAACTCCTTTCACAGGATGTACCATTGAGGCCAGCTTTTCCATATCTTTTTCTTTTATAGCTTTAATAGCTGCCTGGGATCTTGCTTCAACTTCAGCTTTTATCTCACTTGGACTCTTGCCGATAACTTCTTCATTTCTTTTAAAGGGTTCGTTAAATACAGCATGTATATATACATCTCTCTTTTGTCCTTCAATAAGAAACTGTACTTTATCAATACCTGGAAGTTCAGTCATTGTATTAATTATTGAGTATAAAGTCATCAATTCTCCTGCCGAACCTCCGGGACTGTTATCGACAAACTCTTTGGAAAGGTCAAGTGTACATATTCCACCTTCGGTTGACGCCGATAAAAGTTTTGTTCCATTAGGTATTACTGCATATAAACCTTCAGTTTTTGGCTCTTTTTGTAATTCTTCAAACACTATTTTTTCTATCTGTGTGTTTTTGCTTATTTCAACTTCCCTTTTCTCAGCAACAACTTTGTCTGCATTGGAATTTGAATAATAAAGTGTAATTGTCTTCTTTTCTGCGGGATTTTGAACTGCCGGGTTTGTATTTTGAGGTACACCGGCTGCATTGGTATCTTGCGGATTAACAACCGAAGTGGTCGGATTGGGGACTTCACTGCCGGGATTATTAATTAAATCTCTGAAATTACTAAAGTTTGATACTCCTATCAATACCACAGCAAATACTGCCGCAGAAATCAAAAGCGGTTTTATAACAGGCATGGCCCGATAAAACATTCTGCCGGCCCAAAACTTTTTATTCTTGCTATATCTATTCATATCAATTACCTCCATTACATTTTTGCTGATGTTTTCACTTACCGAAGAACTGTCTTTTGCATAAACTTCTGTAAATTTCAGAACACTATAATGTTTTCTACACCTTTCACATACGTCCAAATGCTCTTTAACTTTCTTTTTTTCTTCATCGGACAGCTGATTCTCGGAATATTTAATTATGTCTTCAAAATTAAAAGTGCATCTCATTTTTATCTACCCTCCTTATCCAGTTTCTCGTACTTTTTACATATGGTCTGCTTAGCCCTTTGTATTTTCATTTTTGCAGCTTCAGGCGAAATTCCCAATATATCGCCGATTTCTTTAAAGGAAAAATTTTGCATACATCGCAAAAGCAACGCTGTTTTTTGGTCTTCTTTAAGGTCGTCAATAAGTCTAATTATTTCTCTTTGCCTTTCTTTTATTTCATAAGCCAACTCAGGATAATCACTGAAGTTTGCAGGTAGTTCCGATACGTTTGCGTAGTAGTCAACATTTTTTGCGGTTTTTACTTTTCTGTATTCACTCCTGAGTGTGTTTATAGCTATTCGGTAAATCCAGGTGGAAAAACTCCATTTATTGTTGTATTTATACAGGTTGTTGTATACCTTTATAAATACTTCCTGGGTAATTTCCTCTGCGTCCTCTCGAGAGGCCGTCATTTTTAAGAGAAAATTGAACAGCTTTCCCTGATACAACGTTATCAGCTCTTCAAAAGAGTTTATATTGCCATTTAAAGTATTCTCAATCAATATATTGTCCCGTTCTCTGTTCATAGTTAACACACCAATCATATATTCTTTTCAAAAAACTTTTAATTATTTTATGAATCTTATAAATTTTTACTTCGTAAATTTTATTTTCCGAATTTAATTTCTAAAAAACATTAAAAGCTTTTAAAAAAATATAATTAACTGCTAAATCGTTGCTTTTCACTGTTCTTTTTGATGTTTTCATATCATTATACGCATAAAATTGTTTGTGGTAACGGTAAAAATATTTTTTGCTTATTTTATTTATTTTTTAATAGAAAAATACAAAAATTCTGTCGTAGACTCATTGAAATGACGTATTTGATACAATGTATTGAAGTTTGCGAGCTAATGAATATATCGATATTCTGGTAGAGTTTTCCTTGTAAATCCAATAATACCCGGTAATCGGAATTACCGCAAAACTACTTAACCAGGCAGAAAAAGCATACAGCAAAGGATTTATAATTAAAATGTGACAAATATTAGACATAGGGTTGATATTTCTTTGAGTGTATGATAATATTATTTTATTAAAAAAATGGTGGTGATTACCGAAAATAGTCGATAAAAGTCGATTTTTTTGTAGAAATATGCCGATTATGTTAAATGGTTGATTTTATTGTGGCTATTTATAATAATTGGAGTGTGTGATGCAATCCTATTCGAGCAAAATAGGGGAGAAGAAGTTAAAAAGCTCTAAATCGTTTTTCTTAATCCTTGTTTTGTGACGGTTCTATTTCCAAACTTAAGCAATTTAGCAAAGAAGCTAATCTTTTCAAAATGTTATGTTTTTAAAAGTTATAAAATGGGGGTATTGTCTTTACGAATACAGATATTTCCTCGGTTTATATAAATTTATACAAAATATAATACAAAAAATGTTTTTTAGACAAACAAAACTGCAATAGTAAAATAAAGACATATATATAATTACCAAATTTTACAAAACCATCATTTCTTACTGTCAATTTAGTTAAATTTGCTAAAAGGGGGGGATTAGATTAAGTATCGAGGCATCCGGTCAAATATGCATGTAGTAGGTTATAGAGTTCTCTATATATATCCCAACAATTACATGTATGATTTTTACAAGTTTTAGTCTAATTTAAGAATCCGCTTTTTAAATTTTTAAAGATAATATTTTGACTAAGAATAAGTAAGAAATATAAAAATAGTAAAAATAGGGGAGGTTTTATTATGAATGAAAAGAATTTTGATAATAATGAAATGCATGAATGTGCAGAAGAAGCGACTGAAATAAAGGATCTTATTATTCGTGCGGTCCAGGATCCTGAATTTAGGGCTTTGCTGGCCAATGACCCTGATAAAGCTATGGAAGGGTATAAACTGACAGAAGTGCAGAAAATGCTTGTAAAGACACTAAATGAAGGGGATTTGGAAAAGTTGACACCAGAAAACCTAGAAGAGTTTTTTTCCGCTGATGCAGCAGTATATACACCGGATCTTGAAGAGGGAGCAGAAGAGGTTGATGTGGCAGAGGAGGACGATATATAATGAGTAATCAGGTTGGCGAAAAGGTAGAGTTCAGACCGATTACAAGCAAAGATGCGGAAACCGTGCGAACTATAGTATTTATGGCAAAGCTGACTGATAAACACGGTGAGATCAGGTCAAAATTAACAAAATCGTATGAAAAAAACTCCTCTGATATTGAAGTGGCTTTTGCATTTGGACTTTTTAACTTACTGGCCATTGAGAAAGATGATATGATGGTAAGCAAAATGAATATTGAAAATGCTTTGGAGGCTTTTGATTCCATTATATTAAAAGAGCCGGGTTATTGGTTGGTCAGAATGCTAAAAAGCCGTCTGCTTTTAATGTTGCCCAGCAGTGTCAGGTATGAAGAAGAAGTTATCGAAGAGTTGGAGTCAATGATTGAAATCCAGAAAAACAGTCAGTATCAACCGTATTTTATAATACCATATATCTTACTTGCAGAGTTTTATCATTCCGGCGGACATAAAGAAAAGGCTGAAAAATATATAAAAGAAGCTGAAGAATTAAAAAGGGAGCCTGTCAAAATATTGCAGGATTTCTTGGTGTTACCTTTTGTAAGTTTGGAAAATAAACTTGTTAGTTCCGGGGAGTATGAAATGGCTAATAGAATTTTAGGGCTTGGTCGTGATTTGTTTCCGGATCAATATAACTAAAGCCGGCTTTATACATACCAAAGAAGAATTCTAATTATGAGGGATTATGATGACTAAAATTGTTTTTGTAGTTTTAGGGGAACTTTCATCAGGTGAGCTGACCATAGCTTATGAGTTTGCAAGTCGTCTTCCAAATGATATTTATGATACTTATTTTCTCATTCCCGAGAAAAACAAATCATTTCTGGATGACAGGGGAATAAAAAACAAAACTCTAAGCATATGGGAAGACCCTCAGATAAATAAAAAAAATATTGATAAATTTATAAATGAAGTCAATCCGGACTTTTTTATAATTTCAGATGTATATACCATGGAATACGCTCAGTCCTGGACGGGCTTGAACTTTGCGGCCCTTAAGGAATATCGTATACCCATAATATGTATTGATGAATATGAGTATACCAATGCAGGTTATACTGTGGACTACTATGGTTCTATTATTAGAAATTTGCCACCTTTAATTGAACAAGGCGACTATATACTTTGCAACTGTCCGTTTAATAAAAAACGTGAAGAAAGCGAAAGCAGAATAAAATACTTTAGCCTGTACGGCGAAAAATTGATGCTTGATGAAAGCAAAAAGAAACAGGTACGTGAACGGTTTAAAGTGGAAGATGACGAAAAGATTATATTTACAGCCGGTTCAAGATGGGAAATGCTTAATGTTCACAGATTGCCTGCCTTGGGTATGTTCTTGAAGTGGATGCCTGTTATATTGCAAAACTATATTTCAGCTCTTAACCGCAAGATAACGGTAATACATGTCAGTCCAACTCCATGGAATGAGTTTGAAAGTGATTTGGTAAGGTATCATCATTTTAATTATTTACCTCCTTCTGAATTTGATTTGTACCTTTTAGCGTCAGACCTTTTTGTGACGCTGAATGTGGTTTCAGTAACACTTTCAAAGGCTGTTTACGGAGCTGTACCCAGTGTAGTTTTTCAAAACCATAAAATTATAGATTTTAATAAATTAAGTAATAGATTAAGTCAAATGCCCCACTGGTATAGAGAGATGGCACAGGAATTGAAAATAGCTTATCCTTTCCGTGCCGGAGTTTTTGGATGGCACAGATTGCTGAAAACGGCACTTGAAGACAATCCTTATACTCAAACCTATATAGAAGCACCGTTTTTTAAAGTTTCTGAAGCTATATCGGCACTGGAAAAATATTTGTATGATCAAACGGCTATAGAAGAGCTCAAACAACGTCAGCTTGAATATGTAGATAAAATGCTTGAATTACCTACACCGGACGAAGTTATGAGGAGTATTATGAGCGATACATAGATAAAAGGAAGTGTGCAGGAATGAGAATAGGACTACTGGGTGCTTTTGGCGTTAATAATACAGGAGACAATTTAGTTGCTATTGCTACTAAAGCAGCGATAGAAGAGAGAATTAAAGATGCGGATATAACAGTGTTTTCACCTCAGATAAGTGCATTTACCGACATAAGTAAGAAAAATGAAAGTGATTTATCATGGTGTGCTGTAGATTTAAAGAAGGAAGAATTCTGGAGGGAAATATATGATTATGATGCACTTATTATAGGGGGCGGCGGATTGTTGGTTCCGGTAGCGGAATTTGAGCCGTTTATTTTTCACGGTACTCACATTGATCTAACACGGCTCCCCAAAACTGCATGGAATGCGTTGGGAAGCCAGTGGGCACCTACGGCAAGTCCTAAGCTTGCAGAATGGTATGCTAAATTAAAAAAGGCAACGGATAAAGTAGATTATATAAGTGTTAGATCCATAACCACCTGTCGACTGCTGGAAAATACAGGATGCCCAAAAGATAAAATTAATCTTGTTTCGGACCCGGTTATAGGTCTAAGTATAGAAAATAGTGAACAAATGGAGTCGGAGTTTGAAAAAAGGTTTCATATAGACAGAGAAAGACAGGTGTTGGGAGTATCGGTCGGACCTGAAATAATGCAAGCTTCATTAAAGCTGTTTATGACTGAACTGGCAAAAGCAATAAATGCTTTGAATTCTAAAGGTGTACAAACGATTATATTTCCGTTTGGACTTATGTACGGAGACGATATAGCATGCAAAGAACTTGCAAAACTTTGCCCGGGGAGTTTTCTGGTAGAAGATGTGCTTAGCCCAATTGAGACTTGGACATTGGTAGGTATGTTTGATGCTTACATAACGGTACGTTATCACGGTATGGTTTCTGCTGTTTCTCGTAATACTCCTGCTTTGGCTTTGGACTGTTATCTTTCAAATGATACGGCAGGAAGCAAATTAAGGGATTTTATTTGGCAGTGCGGACTGGACAATTATTATATGTCTCCGATGATTTCTGTCTGCGGTGAACCAAGTACCCGCAGTTTTTGTGGCATGATAGATACAAGAAAAATATGGAGAAAAATAGTTGAGAAGGTGGAAGAATTACTTAGTCCGTACGCCAAGGATATGTACAAACGTGTATCGCAAAAGCTGAACATGGAGGTAAAAAATCATTTTTGTAATATGCTAAAAAGCCTTGACCTGTTATAAAAACAGAGTTTATGTAAAGAGGGGGGATATTGAGTGAATTTGGCGGAAAACATAAGAGAAATTTTTGAAAAGAGAGACCAGAGCAAAAATATTCAGTTGATTTCGGGCCACAAACAGTTGTACAAAATACAGATGAGAAATTATTATTTAAACTCCATAGGGGGTATTAAAAGAAAGCAAGAGTTAAACTCTACTTTTTCCCGGACCATATCAAATGTAATTGTACCTTTTTTGGCACTTACGGATTATCATTTTGAGGCGGTAAATTATCTTCATAAAGAAGGCGGAAAAAACATAAAATGGACTTTTGCGGAAGGTTTGAGTTTTCCTCACTACCTGTTTTCATGCAATAAACCTGAAGAGTTTGAGTTGTTATCCGACAAGAACATATATAGTCAGGTATTGAAGCATTGTCAGAAAATTTCCGGTACATATAGCAGTCTTCCCAGACTTCCAAGTGTTTATCTTTTGGTTATGCTGACATTTGATATACTTGCATTTGAAGTGTTTACGTCATTTATTTGCTCTACTCCGGCATTGTTCGATAATCCGGGAAAAGCGGTAGAAATTGAAAACCTTTCTAATCTTCAGAATGAGATTGGCGTTGGACTATATTCAAAATCTTCGTTTTTTAAAAACGGTACTTTTATGCAATGTTTTTGGGATATGGAAAATTTGGAGACAATATTTGCTCAGTATTTGAGTATTGGTGTGACGAATCGAAGGTAATGGTTACCGAAAACGATGAGGATGCAAGCAGGAGCAGGAAAGGATATTCATATTATTCCGGGCGGATCTGCCTTGATGTAATGACTGGACTTCCCGTAAGGGGAACAATGCTGGAAAGTTACATAGCGCTTCAGAATATGCCGGATGAGTCGGAGACTAAAAAGGTTCCGGTCCATGTGAGAAGAAATGTTAATTTGGAGCTTCTTGACAGCAACTATTGAGGAGGGCCTCTTTATGAAGGATATATGTAATTCATATCCGAGACTGGTAATGTTGGAAGTTACCAACACATGCAATTTAAAATGTGATTACTGTTTTAGGTCTAAGTGGCATATACATGATAAGGAAATATCTTGGGAAACTTTTTTAAAAATAAAAGAACGCATAAATTTTGCTGAAAGTGTGTGCCTGTGTGGCATGGGGGAGCAGCTTTTGCATTCACGATTTTATGACATGATAGAAGCTCTTGAGGATAAAAATGTGCTTATAATTACTAACGGTACAATACCTATAAATTATGACAAGTTAAGTGCAAAAGGTAATGTATCTTCAATAACTTTCTCGGTTGACGGGCCCTCTGAAGAGATAATGCTTAAAAGCTGTCTCGGTTATAAATTTAGCAACTTGTTGGACAATCTTAAACGTTCACGTGGCTATAGCTCTTTGACAATAGGAATTAACTGTGTTATTAGTCCGCATAATTTGGACGCTATGCCAAGTATGGTCAGGTTTTGCAGTGAGTATGGCGTGAAAGTTCTTAATCTTTTGCTTCCGACGTATAACATGCGTTGGGTAAAGCGAAAAGCGGAACAGATAAAAAACACAATGGAAGAGGTTTATATTGTAGCCCAAGATCATGGCATAAAGATAAAAGCACCGGGTGAAATGAACTGCGTATTTGAAAAATCGGTAATTCCTTTTATAACACTTTCAGGAGACGTAAGACCTTGTTGTGATCATTTTAACCGAATATCTACAGCGGGGAATTTACTGAAAAATACGTTTGAAGAAATATGGGATTCACCTACATACCGGAAATTCAAGAGTGCTGAGTACTGTTTTGGATGTGTACAAAACCAAAAAGTTATATGAGTAAACGAATAGTGGTGGTGGTGGATGGTTTATGAGTGTTTTGGAAAAAGTGATTGGGATTGTCCCGGCCGGAGGCTGGGAACCAGAATGAAACCTTTTAAGCTTTGGAAGGAACTGATTCCTGTAGGATATAAGGAATATTCGGACGGGCAAAAGAGTAAGTTTATTCCAAAGCTAATTGCTGAATATACAATAGATAACATGGTGCGGGCAGGTGCCAAAAGAATTGTTATGGTTTTGAACGAACAAAAAATAGAGCTGCTGCGTTTCTTTGGGAACGGGAGTCTTAACGGAGCCAGTATAGCGTATTTATGCCAGGATACAAGCCGTAACATTACCGGAATGCCCATAGCTATAGATGAAGGGTACAGGTGGCTGAAAGACTGTACGGTTATGATGGGAATGCCGGACACTATAGTCGAACCGTTTGATTGTTTTAAACAACTGCTTGAGATGAGTAATGAGAAGAAGGCCGATCTGACTCTCGGCGTATTTCCTACAAATAAACCCCATCGCCTGGCACCTGTAGTGATTAACAGCAATACAAGCAAAGTTGAAATAATTTATGATAAACCTAAGGAAACCAGGATATTTAACACTTGGAATATAGCCGTATGGTCAAACAGATTTACAGAACTGTTGCATGAGTACGTTTGGGACTATGTGTCAAAAAAGGAAAATACGGGAACCGAAATCCTTTTGAGTGATATATTTAATGCGGCGATAAAAGAAGGCTTAAATGTATATGCAAAATTTTTCAAAACGGCAGGTGTTATGACCTGGGCAATATTGATGAATTTATGGCAACACGTTCTGAAATAGAAGGTACATATGCAGCTTGCAGTATAATGAAAACAGAGTCTGGCCGGCAGACCTAAAATAAATTTTGTAGAAACAATAAATAAAAGAGGAGGAAGTATACATGACAATGCCTGGGGAAATGGCTATAGAAGTCAATAATTTGCGTAAAAATTACGGTCAGGTTAAAGCTGTGGACGGATTAAGTTTTTCAGTAAAAAAAGGTGAAATTTTCGGTATGTTAGGTCCCAACGGTGCAGGGAAAAGTACTACAATGGAAATATTGGTAGGACTTAAGAATCGTGATGAAGGTGAAGTAAAGGTCCTGGGGATGGATCCGCAAAAACAACCCACAGACGTTAAGACACGTATAGGAGTACAGCTTCAAACGGTATTTCTTTTTCCAAGACTTACGGTAAGCGAGATAGTAAAACTTTTTGCAGGTTTTTATCCGTCGCCTTTATCACCTGATGATGTAATTAAGCAGGTGGGATTGGAAGAAAAGAAAAAGTCGAGAATTATGAATTTATCGGGCGGCCAGCTGCAGAGGGTAGCTGTTGCCGTAGCCATGGTCAGTAACGGCGATATCATATTTCTTGATGAACCTACATCAGGACTCGATCCCCAATCTCGCCGCAAGCTGTGGGAAGCGATTACGGCACTTAAAGCAGCAGGCAAAACAGTTTTTTTAACCACACACTATATGGACGAGGCTCAGAAGTTGTGTGACAGAGTGGCAGTGGTGGATCATGGACACATAATAGCTCTTGGTCAACCTGAGGAATTGATAAAAGAACATTTTCAGGAAAGTGCGCTTGAGTTTGAACATCCTGAGCTTTCAAAAGACAAAAGACTTAATGAGCTCCCGGGAGTCAATAAAGTACAGTCAACGGAAGAATATGTTACGATATATACAAAAGACATTGCACAGACCATACCTGCTTTAATGGAGTTTTGCCAGAAAGCAGGGACAAAAGTTGATGATGTCAAAGTAAGGCAGGCTACACTTGAAGATGTATTTCTTAAATTGACAGGAAGGTGGATTAGAGAATGAAAGTTTTTTTAAGGTTGGTTGACGCAAATATAAGAGAAATGCTGCGCGAGCGTATGCAAATTTTTTGGTTTATCATATTTCCCATAGTATTTGTCTTGATTCTCGGGACAATTTTTAACAGCGGCGATAAGGCAATGGAATTTGATGTAGGTCTTGTTTTGGAAGATCAAGGTGAGGTCAGCCGTGGTTTAAAAGAAGCTTTTGAGTCTGTTACTGTTTTTAAGATGTACTCAGGTGCAAGAGAAGAAGAATTGGAAGAGCTTAAAAAAGGCAATCGTTCTCTTGTAATAATTTTGCCTGAAAATTTAACGGAGTCTGTAGTGCAAGGAAAGAAAACAGAAATACCCGTATATTATGATGCCGGCAATGTTTCAACAAATCAGGTCTTATTATCTACAGTTAATGAGATTCTTAACGCTGTGGAACGCAAAATGACAGGAAGTCCTTCGGTATTTGAAGCCAATGCAACTTCTGTTCAGACTGAGGAATTAAGCCAGATAAATTACTTTCTTCCCGGAATTTTGGCACTCGCTTTAATGCAGCTTGGATTATTTGGTTCTTTGAGAATGGTAAGCTTAAGAGAAAGAAAAATACTTAAGTCTTTAGGGGCTACTCCCCTTCCCAGAAGTATGTTCATAGCCAGTGAAGTTGTAGTAAGGATGATAATGTCGGTTATACAGACTGTGTTGATAGTAAGTGTGGGATATGCTGTTTTTGGTATAAAAATTGTAGGTAATTGGACAGTTATTCTTGGATTGGTTCTCTTGGGTGCTGCTACGTTTGTTTCAATGGGATACATGTTTGCCTCATTCGTCAAGACGTCGGACAGCGGTCAAGGACTTATACAAGTTGTACAGTTTGTAATGATGTTTATGTCAGGTATATTTATACCCATTGAAATAATGCCGGATTTTATGCTTCCGGTGGTAAAGGTTATACCTCTGACTTATTTGGCTGATGTTCTGCGCCAGACTATGACCGGAGTTGCTCCAATGTTTAGTGTTGCAACGAATGTTGTTGTACTTTCAGGATGGTTGTTTGTGAGTCTCGTACTATCAACCAGGTTCAAATGGGAATAAAAAGCCGGAAAGGTGTGTGTAAAGTCCGGGAAAGGAGGAGAGAGAATTGCACCCTCTTAAACTTACAGAAAAAATGCCAAAAGCTGTTTCGCTGGAGGTTACAACAAGTTGTCCTCTTAACTGCAGCTATTGCTATAGAAAAAAAGATGCAAACTCTACAATGACTTTCGAAAAGTTTCTTGAGCTTAAAGAACGCCTGGTAAAAATTCCTGAATTAAGCCGTATAACGTTTTGCGGCATAGGTGAGGCGTTACTGTGCAAGGACTTTTACGAAATTATTCATAATCTGAAAGAATACCGTATTTCCGTTGTAACCAGCGGAATGATTCTTATAGATTATGAAAAGCTGAATAAATTTAAAAATGTGGATTTACTTATATTTTCGATTGATGCCACCACGGAAAGTCTCATGAAAAAGATTTGCGGGGAAGCATATAATTTCAAAAACCTTATAAAGAATTTGGAAGAATTAAAATCCTACAATAAGAAGATGAGATTTGAAGGAGTATGCATAAATTCAGTAATGAATTGCACAATTAATGAACACAATATAGAAGAAATGCCGAAACTGATAGACATGGCGGCAGAGCATAAATTTGTCTCGGTACATTATTCGCTGCCGTGGGGACGGGAACAATTCGTGAGGGATAATATGGAGAAGCTAAAACAGAATTTTGCCCTTGCCCGTCTTAAGGCAAAAAAATATCACATATTTGTTGAAGATCTTTTTGATTCATACTGCTGTGTAATGCTTGACCGGATACTTTCTTACATAAATATTAAAGGTGAAGTGTTTCCGTGCGGATATGCTCTGTACAAAAATTACAAGATTGGGAACATATTCTCGGAGAATGTGGAGGACATGTGGAACAGTAAAGAAAATCAGGACTTCAAATTGGGAAACTTCTGTCGTGAATGTTCACTGATAAAAATGAACGAAATAAGCAGGGAAGGAGAGGTGATGTATGAGTAGTATACTTACGGAAGCCCTTGACAAGCGAAGTGAAGATATATTGGGTCTTTTGGGCAGGAAACCTCGTAGTATCGGAGTGGAGCTTACGACTTGTTGTCCGCTGAATTGCAGTTATTGTAAGAGGAAAGAACTTGATTATAAAGACCGTAATCTTTCAATGGAGGAATTTGAAAAACTCAAGGACAAGCTTTCGGGATTTGAGAGGATTGTTCTATGTGGGCTCGGAGAACCTACGGTTTATAAACATTTTTACCAGGTGGTCAATGAATTGGAGCAAAAAGTTGTTATCATTACCAGCGGGACAATCCTTATAGATTTTTCCAGACTTAATGAAAGCGGAAATGTCGAAATAATATTATTTTCTGTAGACTCGCCTGATGAAGATGGGATGAAAGCTATTGTAGGGAATTATAATTGGTCCAACCTTTTAGACAATTTGAAAGCTGTTTGCAAAAGTCCTTCAATTTTTAGAATGATCAACTGCACTATAAACGAAAACAATTTGAACAGACTTCCCGAGATAGTGGAAGTTGCAGCAAAAAACAGGCTTCAGGCGGTGAACTTTGAACTTCCTATTGAGGGGAGGGGAGAAAATTTTGTAGAAAAAAATAAAGACAGGATAGACTATTACATCGAAGAAGCAAAACGTGCGGCTTCCCGGAACAGAATTTTTATGGATTCGCCTTATAGACTCAAATGTATGATATGGGATGATATGGTGCCTTACATCACTCTTAAAGGAGATGTGCACCCTTGTTGTATAGCGTTAAATACAGGTTACAAAGTGGGAAACATATTCGAACAGGATTTTGATGAAATATGGGAAAGTGAAAATTATAAAAAATTCCGCGAGGGTCAACTGTGTTTTGATAACTGTTCGGTTTATAAAAACAAGAGAAACAGATAAATTGATTTTGAGAAAATTAAAAGGGGGAGATGTTATGAAAAGTCTAAGTATACATTTGACAGATCAATGCAACAATTCTTGCAAATTCTGTGTGGTGGATTCCCACCAGGGAAAACCGGAAAGAGTTGCCAGGAATATTATTTTCAAGTTTTTGGAGAGTAATGCCGGCAAGGGGTACGAATCCGTGAATATTCATGGAGGAGAGTCCACTATTGTTCCTGAATTTTTTGAAATTTTAGACAAAATAAAGGAGCTGGGTTATCCCACTGTTTCACTGCAGACTAATGCCAGAAAACTGAGTGATATGGATTTTGCAAAAGAAGTTGCATCCAGAAATGTTGACCTGTTTATAGTATCCGTTCATGGCAAGGATGCAGAAATGCATGACTATTGCACAAGTATTCAGGGAAGTTTTGATGAAGCAATACAGGGAATAAAAAATGTGAAGTCGCTTGGTAAAAAGGTACGTACCAATACTGTGGTTTGCAAACAAAACTACAATTATTTGGTTGATATTATAGACCTTGTAATGGATTTGGGAGTTGATCATGTAAATATATCTGCCATACACCCGGCAGGTAAAGCATTTAAGAATTTTCATGAAGTAACTCCAAGGCTGACTGAAATAGTGCCTGCCGTAAAAAATGCTGTAGACAGAGTAGTGTCCCGTGGTGTGGTAGTTACACTGGAAGGTTTCCCGGCCTGTGTTCTCAGAGACTATGCAAAGTATATGATAAATTGGGATGAAATTCATTTTAAGTTGCTTTTCCACAAAATCATTTTAAAGGATTACAATGAATATATGGAAAATGAAACTCGAAAGCAGGGAGCACCGTGCCAGGAATGTGTGAGAAAGAATAAGTGTGGCGGTGTTTATAAAGAATATTTGCACTATTACGGATGGAGTGAGTTTTCTCCGTTGACTGAAGCGGAATTGATAGGCAATAAGTAAGGTGGTTGGAATGAAAGTTCTGTTTATTGTAACGAGTTATTGGGCTTACGGGGAGTTACTTATAGCTCTTAATTTTGCAAATAAAATAAAAAAGAGTGGTTATCAGCCGTATTTTTTTATTCCGCCTTCTCATGAAAAGATACTAAGAACACATAAAATTCCGTATAGTTTGCTCATTCCCAAACTCGGTAAAGTCAATCGTGTTTTAATGCAAGATATAGAGCATAGGCATTGCCCTGATTATGTAATACTTTCGGATTTTTTGAACTATTATTTTTGTGAAAAGCATTATGGTATTACAGTAGAAGATTTGAAAATTTTCAAAGGGAAACTAGGGAACTTTCGACGAATTTTTGTTGGGATTTGGAACATTGGATCGAATGGGGAACAGTACGGAAGGTAACAT